>NZ_CP031395.1:3697500-3822245 GCF_004328645.1 Hylemonella gracilis | reverse complement strand
TGCGCCGTCCGCGCGTGGCGATGATCGACGAGCTGGCCCACCGCAACGCGCCGGGCAGCCGCCACGAGAGGCGCTGGCAGGACGTGGAGGAATTGCTGGACGCGGGCATCGACGTGTGCACCGCTGTCAACATCCAGCACCTGGAAAGCCTGAATGACGTCGTGCACCGCATCACCGGCGTGCGCGTGAGCGAGACCGTGCCGGACGCGCTGTTCGACCGTCTGCGTGACATCCGCCTGGTCGATCTGCCGCCGCGTGAACTGATTGAGCGACTCAAGCAGGGCAAGGTCTATCTGCCTGAGCAGGCCGAGCGCGCCCTGCAGGCTTTTTTCTTGCCCTCGAACTTGGCCGCGTTGCGCGAACTCGCGATGCAGACGGCCGCCGACCGCGTGGACGAAGACCTGCGCGAGACCCAGGCCGCGCGTGGCCTGCCGGGCTTGGCTGCGCAGGAGGGTGTTGGTCGCCATCGATGGCCTGGGTTCGTCCGAGTACCTGGTGCGCGCGGGCCGTCGCATCGCCGAGAGGCGCGACGCCCCGTGGAGCGTGGTCACGGTGCAGGCTGGGTCGGGCGACAAGGTGGATCCAGCGCGGCAGGCCGAGCTGGACCGCGCTTTCGCGTTGGCGCGCAATCTCGGCGCGGACACCGAAGTGCTGCACGGCCCGCGCATCGCCGATGCCTTGCTCGACCACGCCGCGAGCGGCGGCAGTTCGACCCTGGTCATCGGACGCACGCGCGAGCGGCCCTTCGCGCGCATGGTCAACCGCACACTCACGCAGCAGCTTCTGCAGCACGGAACGCATTACGAGCTGGTCATCAGCGCGCCGCAGGCACGGGTCCGTGCACGTCGCCGTTGGGAAAGTCCAGCTACCTGGCTGGGCCGCTACGACTTGACCATGGCCTTGTTCGCCACGCTGGCCGCTGTCGCGGTGGCCTGGCCGCGAGCGCTGGCTGAGCCTGAGTGATCTGTCCATGGTGTTCATCGTCGCCGTGGTGCTGGTCGCGGCGCGCACGCGTATGGCCGCGGCAGTGGTCGCGGCGGGCCTGTGCTTTCTCGCCTACAACTTCTTCTTCATCGAACCGCGCTTCACGCTGTTCATCGGCGCGCGTCAGGGCGTGGCCACGGTCTTTCTCTTCCTGATCGCCGCGTTGGTGGCCGGTCGCCTGGCCTCGCAGCTGCGCATGCAGGTGTTGGCCTTGCGCGCCGCGAACGCGCATGCGACGGCCTTGCAGGGCTTGGCCGGCAATTGAGCGCAGCGGCCGATCTGGGCGAAGTGCTGCAGGCTGGCCGCGCCGCATTGGAGCGCCATCTGAGCGCTGGCGTCTGGTTGCGCGTTGGCGAGGTGGGCG
Source organism: Hylemonella gracilis (assembly GCF_004328645.1). Lineage (GTDB taxonomy): Bacteria > Pseudomonadota > Gammaproteobacteria > Burkholderiales > Burkholderiaceae_C > Hylemonella > Hylemonella gracilis_B. The sequence goes on along the minus strand of NZ_CP031395.1, from coordinate 3,820,897 downwards.
ACAGCACCGAGGCCAGTTCCCCCAACGCCGGGCTGGAGGACATTGACCGGGCCGCGATGACTGGGCGCTGTCCCATGGGCAGTCCGCCGGGCGATACACCGACACCCTGGCCGGGGCGGCCTGGTGGTGGCTGCCGTTGCGCGAGGAGCCGGGGCCGGGCCGGCGGGCCAGGGCGTCATCGGCGTGATGGGGCTGCGCTTCGGCGTGGACGCCCGGCGGCTGTCCCATGCGCAGCGCCGCCTCGCCGAGGCCATGGCCGGACATCGCCCAGGCCGCCTTGCGTGCGCGGCTGGTGGCCGATCTGGAAACAGCGCGCGTCAGCAACGAAACCGAGCGCCTGCGTTCGGCCTTGCTGTCCGGTCTCGCACGATCTGCGCTCGCCGCTGGCGGCCATTGGCTCGGCCGGTAGCCTGGCGGGTTACAGCGAGGCCATGAGCGCCGAGGACCGCAAGAACCTGCTCGACACCATCCTGGTCGAGGGCGAGCGGCTGGACCGCTACATCCAGAACCTGCTGGACATGACGCGGCTGGGCCACACGGGCCTGAGCCTCAAGCGCGACTGGATCGGCGTGGACGAACTGATCGGCTCGGCCACGGTCGGCTGCGCCGCTACCAGCCCGGTGTGCAACTGCAGGTCACGATGGCGCCGAACCTGCCGCCGATCTGGGTGCATCCGGCGCTGGTGGAGCAGGCCTTGTTCAACGTGCTCGAAAACGCGGCCAAGTTTCCCCCCGGGGGAACCCATAGCCATCACGGCGCGCCTGGTGGACGATGAGGGGGGGTGTCGCGCCGGGAGGTCCTGCAACTGGACGTGCGCGACCGCGGCCCCGGCATCCGGAGGACGAGCGCGGACGCATCTTCGACATGTCTACAGTGTCGAGCGCGGCGACGCGGTCGCCATGGCACCGGCCTGGGCTCACCATCGCGCAGGCATGGTTGGCGCGCATGGTGGCGCCGTCGTCGGCCTTGCCGGGGCCGGACGGACGTGGCACCGTGATCCGCATCACCCTGCCTTTGCTCACGCCACCGGTGATGCCGCCCTCGAAACCGCCGTCGGCCGTCGGTCGATAGAGCGACGCTGAAGACCGTGCCCTAGACGTCCATGCCCATGTCCACCTCCGCATCGCCTCCGCGGCCTCCACGCCGGTGCGTGTGCTGGTGATCGACGACGAGCCGCAGATCCGCCGCTTCCTGGACATCAGCCTGCGCGCACAGGGCTATGACGTCGCGCTGGCCGCGAGCGGCGGGAAGGGTTGGCCGCGCTGGCGGCCCAGGCGCGGACCTGCTCATCCTGGACATCGGCCTGCCCGACATCGATGGCCATGAGGTGCTGCGCGAGCTGCGGGCTTGGTCCCAGGTGCCAGTGATCATGCTCAGCGTGCGCGCGGGCGAGTCGGAGAAGGTCATGGCGCTGGACGAGGGCGCCAACGATTACGTGACCAAGCCCTTTGGCACGCAGGAACTGATGGCCCGCATCCGCGTTCTGCTGCGCCAACAGGCCGGTGTGAAGGAGGAGAGCGCGATGTTCGACGACGGCCACCTGCGCATCGATCTCGCGCGGCGCGAAGTCCGGCTGGATGGCGAACTGCTCGCCCTGGGCCGCAAGGAGTACGCCCTGCTGGCGCTGCTGCTCAAGCACGCCGGCGTGTGGTCACCCAGCCACAGATCCTGCGCGAGGTCTGGGGGGCGACCCACCAGGACGACACGCATTACGTGCGCATCCTGGTCGGCAAGTTGCGGCAGAAACTGGGCGACGACGCCGTGGCCCCGCGCTACATCGCCACCGAGCCGGGCGTGGGGCTGCGCTTTCTGGCCAGCCCGCCCTGAAACCAAGGCCGGTATCAGAGCCGCCCTCGGGGGTGTCGCGGCACGGGACGGCCACATGCCCGATTCGCCGGACTGCACCAGAACAGTGAAATCCGGCGCCCCTGCCAGCGCCGACAGCGCGCTGGACCTGCTTGCCCCCGCGGCACGGGCTTGCATTGATCGGTCAGGCCGCCGTCATCAGCGCGTCACGGTGACGTCACACGATGCCGGTTTCCACCATCAGAGCATTCATGCGCATGCGTCTTTTTCCGGACCTGGGTGTTCGCGCCGCGCTGGCCGGAACCGCCTCGGCGGCCTTGGCCCAGAAAACCACCTTGCTGGTCTACACCGCGCTGGAAACCGACCAGCTCAAGGACCAGGTTTCAACAAGGTCGAGCCCGAGATCGAAATCAAACTTGCGCTCAAAACGAGGCTGAAGGCCAACGAGGGTGGGGGGTGGCGGCCTCCAGCCTCGCGCTGCTCGACACCAACAAGATGCTGGAGCCTACGCGCCGGCCAACCTCAAGGCCATCAGCCCGCCCGCCATTTGGATGGGCGACGGTCTGCTTCAACACCGTGGAAGCCGAGAAAAAAGGGCATCAAGAAACCCGAGAGCTGGAAGGATCTGACCAAGCCCGAGTTCAAGGCCAGGTGGTCATCCAATCCGGCCTCCAGCGGCACCGGCTACTTCGACGTGGCGGCTTGGCTGACCCTGGGGCGACAAGGACGGCAAGGGCGATGGCTGGAAGTTCATGATGCGTTGCACGAGAACATCGCCCAGTACACGCACAGCGGCAGCAAGCCCTGCAACATGGCTGCCAGCGGCGAGTACGTAGCGGGCATCAGTTTCGAATACCGCGGCAACAGCAACAAGGCCAAGGCGCGCCGCCGACCTGGTCTTCCCCAAGGAAGGACTGGGCTGGGATCTGGAAGCCTTCGCCATCCAAAAAGGCACCAAGAACCTGGCTGCCGCCGAAAGCTGCGGACTTTCGAGCCTGGACGCGGCGAAGCTCTACGGCAAGAACTTCGCCATCACGGCCGTGCCCGGCGTGGCCGAGCCCCTGGCCAATGTGCCGGCGGATTACGAAAAGCGCCTGGTGAAGATGGACTTCGCCTGGTCGGCTTCCAACGCGGAGCGCATCCTGGCGGAGTGGACGAAGCGCTACGACAGCAAGACTGAAGTGAAGAAATAACCCCCCTGAGGCGCTGCGCGCCTTCCCCCCTGAACGCCAACCTGCCGTGGCAGGGGACGCCACCGGCGGCCTGGCAAAGCCAGTTCCGCGGTGGCCCACGAACAAAATACCGTGACATCCAGCCCTTATCTCGCTGCGCCAGGTCCGCAAGGACTTCGGTGCGTTCACGGCGCTGGACGGGCATCGACCTGGATTTGCCGACGGGTGAGCTGGTCTGTTTTCTCGGGCCTTCGGGCTGCGGCAAGACGACGCTGTTGCGCATCCGCGGCTGGAGGTGCAGAGCAGCGGGCAGGTGTGGCAGGACGGACATTTCTGCGCTGCCGCCCGCGTTGCGGGACTACGGTGTTGTTCCAGATTGCCCTGTTCCCCTGAACTCGCGCGCCAATGTGGCGGTGCGATGGCCTGAGGCAGCGCGCAATGCGCCGTCGGGCGGGCAGCGCGCTGGCTTGCCCGCGCGCGCTGGACAGTGTCCGTGCGCGCACCTGCGCAAGGATCCGCTGCGCGCAGCGCAGCTGGGCTGACGACCATCATGGTCACGCGACGAGCGCTGCATGGCCGACCGCATCGTCTGAACCAGGGCGTGATCGAGCAGGTCGGCACACCGCTGGAGATTTACCGCGCGCCCGCCACGCCCTTCGTGGCCGAGTTCGTGGGCAAGGTCAACCGCCTGCCCGCCGTGGCCGAGGGCGGGCATTGGTTCCGTTGTGGGCCGCTGCGCTGCAGTGCACGCAAGGCGCGGAGTTCCGGCCTGGCCGTCCCGTGACGCTGTACCTGCGGCCGGAAGACCCGCATGATTGACGTGGCCGTGGACGACCCGGGCCGCTGCATGGCGTGGTGCGCGGCGTTGAATTCCTGGGCGGCAACTGCCTGGCGGAGCTGGAGGTCGAAGGCCTGCGTGACGCCGAGGGCCAGCCCTTGCCCTTGCACCTGCAGTTCTCGCTCAAGATGGACGAGTTTGGCGTGCGTGTCGGCCAGCCGCTGCGTTTCGCGCTGCGCGCCGACCGGCTACGTGTTCCCGGCCGGGGCGGAGGCCGCGTGAGCAGCGCAGCGCCGATGGTCGGTGGCGGCCCGCGGCGTGGCCTGGGGTCACGCTTGCGGCAACCGGCCCGTCAGCGCCTGCACTGGACCGACGGTTGGCGCGCGGCCTCCTGCTGGTTGTCTTGCTGCTGCTGTGCTTCCTGGCCTTGCCGCTGCTGACCATCCTCTGGCAGGCGATGCTGGGCAAGGACGGTGGTTTTGTCGCGCTGGCCAATTTCGTCGCCTACGCTCAGACACCGGCCTTGCTGCAAAGCCTGTGGAACAGTGTCTGGGTGGCGGCGCTGGTCACGCTCATCACCGTGCCGTTGGCCTTTGGGTTTGCCTACGCACTCACGCGCACCTGCATGCGCATGAAGGGCCTGCTGCGCCTGACCGCGCTGATCCCGTTGCTCGCGCCCTCGCTGCTGTCGGCCATTTCATTGATCTACTGGTTCGGCAACCAGGGCGTGGCCAAGGGCCTGCTGCAAAGCCTGGGCTATGCGCAGATCTACGGCGCGCCGGGCATCGTGCTGGCCGAGTGCTTCTCGGTCTTTCCCCATGCGCTGATGATCCTGGTGACGGCGCTGACCCTGGCCGATGCACGGCTCTACGAAGCGGCGGATTCCATGGGAGCGAGTGCGGTGCGCAAGTTCTACACCATCACGTTGCCGGGAGCCAAGTACGGCCTGGTCTCGGCGGCGCTGGTGGTCTTCACCTTGGTAATGACGGACTTCGGCATTCCCAAGGTGATCGGCGGCAACTTCAACATGCTGGCCACGGACGTGTTCAAGCTGGTCATTGGCCAGCAGGACTTCGCCAAGGGCTCGGTGGTCGCCATCCTGCTGCTGGCGCCAGCCGTGCTGACCTTCGCTGTCGACCATCTGGTGCAGCGCCGCCAGACCGCCATGCTGGGCGCGCGCGCGGTGCCTTATATGCCCAAGCCGGCGTTGGGGCGCGACGCTGCGTTCTCGGTCTATTGCCTCGTGGTCGCGGTGCTGATGCTGGCCATGCTGGGCATGGCCATATTTGCCTCCCTGGCAACCTTCTGGCCCTACAACCTGAAGCCCAGCCTGAACCACTACCTTTACGGCCTCACCGAGGCGGAAGTGGGCGTGGGTTTTCTCAACAGCCTGCGCATGGCGGCGGGTGCGGCGCTGGGAGGAACGGTATTCGTGTTCATGGGGGCCTACCTGCTGGAAAAGACCGGACACGCTCGTGCGCAGGCTGCCGGTTTCGGCGTGGACGGATTGATCCGCGGCCTGCTGCGTCTGCTGGCCATGCTGCCCATGGCCGTGCCGGGCCTGGGCTGGGTCTGGGCTACATCTTCTTCTTCAACGCGCCGGGCAACCCGTTGGGCGGTCTGTACCAGACCATGACCCTGTTGACGCTGTGCACCATCGTGCATTTCTACACCACCGGCCATCTGACGGCGGTGACGGCGCTCAAGGGCCTGGACAACGAGTTCGAGGCCGTCAGTGCCTCGCTCAAGGTGCCCTTCTACAAGACGGCCTGGCGCGTCACTTTGCCCATTTGCTTGCCAGCGCTGATCGACGTCGCGCGTTACTTCTTCGTCAATGCCATGACCACCGTGTCGGCCGTGGTGTTCCTGTACGCACCGCAGACCAAGGTGGCGGCCATCGCCATCCTGAACCTGGACGAGGCCGGCGAGACCGGGCCGGCCGCCGCGATGGCGGTGTTGATCACTGCGGTGTCCGGCCTCGCGAGCTTGTGCTTCATGGCCCTGGGCTGGTGGGCCGGGCGGCGTACGCAGGCCTGGCGTTCACGTTGAATTTTTCCAAGGTGGGCAGCATGGCGCAGAGCATGAGCAACAAACATTACGACCTGGTCGTCGTTGGCGCAGTGTGGTCGGTCTGATGACCGCCTTCGCGGCCCGACAGCGGGGCTTGAAGGTCGCCGTGGTCGAACGCACAGCGCAGAGCATCGGGGCGTCCATCCGCAACTTCGGTTTCGTCACCGTCACGGGTCAACGGCGCGGCGAGCACTGGCGCCGTGCAATGAAGACGCGACGCCTGGCTGGCCATTGCGCCGCAGGCGGGTATCCCGGTCATCCATCCCGGCTTGTACCTCACGGCGCAGCGGCCCGAGGCCCTGGCCGTGGTCGAGGCCTTCTTGCGCACTGAAATGGGCGAGGGGTGCGAACTGCTGACGCCCGCGCAGACGCAGGCCCGCTTTGGACAAACGGCGCTGGGGCCGCACCTTGCCGCGCTCTACAGTCCGCACGAGCGCCGCGTGGAGTCGCGCGAGGCCATTCCCAAGCTCGCCGCCTGGCTGCAGGCGGCGCAGGGCGTGGACTTCCACTGGCGCACGGTGGTGCATGGTGTGGACCTGCCCACCGTCGCCACCAGCCGCGGTGTGCTGCGTGCCGACCATTGTGTGGTCTGTCCGGGCCATGAGTTGAACGCGCTCTACCCCGAGGCCATCGAGCAAGCCCGTATCCGCATGAGCACCTTGCAGATGATGCGTGCGGCCCGCCGTGCCCGTCCACCTGCCCGCAGCCCTGATGTCAGACCTCAGCCTGGTGCGATACGAGGGCTACAGTGAGTTACCCGAGGCCGCGCCACTGTTGCAGCGTCTGCAAGCGGAACAGGGTGAGCACCTGAAGCAGGGCGTGCACCTGATCGTGGTGCAGTCGGCCGATGGTTCGCTGGTGGTGGGCGACAGCCATGTCTACGGCGATGCCGAGGCGCCCTTCGGCAGCACGGCTGTGGACGAACTCATCCTGGACGAGTTGCGGCGCGTGCTGCCCGTGGCTGGGTCGGAGGGCGCCGTCGTGATCGAGCGCTGGACAGGCACCTACGCCAGCGCCGCCGACGTGGTGTTCAAGACGTCGCCGTCCCAGGGGTGGCGCTGGGCATCGTGACCGGGGGCACGGGGGCCTCAACGTCTTATGCCTTCGCCGAGGAATTGCTGGCGCTGGCCCTCGGCGCATGAGGTCTGACCCCGGGTCGATACCCTCACACGCGAAAACCGGTGTTGTAATATCTGCTTACATATTCATGGAGGAGAGTGATCAATGAGCCAAGAAAAATACCGCCTTGTCACCCGCAGCGACTTTGATGGCCTGGTCTGCGCCGTGCTGCTGAACGAACTGGACATGATCGATGACATCAAGTTTGTCCACCCCAAGGACATGCAGGATGGCAAGGTCGAGATCAGCCAGCGCGACATCACCACCAACCTGCCCTACGTGCCCGGCGCGTACATGGCTTTCGACCCACCTCTCCGAACCATCCGCAACGCGGGCCAGTCCGCCGACGCACGCAAGAACCACATCATCGACGCGTCGCCGGGCCGCGCGCGTGGTCTACGAGTACTACGGCGGCAAGGCCAAGTTCCCCGGCATCTCCGACGAGATGATGGAGGCGTGGACAAGGCCGACAGTGCGCGTACGTGCGTGAAGTGCTCGAAGGGCTGGTTGCTGAACACGCCCGCCCCGCCTGGGCCGTTTCCGTGAATTCCGCATCAGCAACTACCAGCTGATGATGGACCTCATCAAGTACTGCAAGGACCACACGATTGGCGAAATCCTGGCCCTGCCCGACGTCAAGGAACGGGTGGACCTGTATTTCGAGCACACCGAAAAAGCCAAGGAGCAGATCAAGCGCTGCACCAAGGTGCACCGCAATCTGGCGGTGCTGGACCTGCGCGGCGAGAACACTATCTACGCCACCAACCGCTTCATGGTCTACGCGCTGTTCCCGCAAACCAACATCTCCATCCACGTGCTTTGGGGTCCGCAGAAGCAGAACACGGTGTTCGCCACCGGCAAATCCATCCTCGACCGCTCCAGCAAGACCAATGTGGCGACCTGATGCTGCAGTACGGCGGCGGTGGCCACCAGGCCGCGGGCACCTGCCAGGTGCCCAATGACCAGGCCGAGGACGTGCTCAAGAAGCTGATCGCCAAGATCAACGCGGACGGCTGAGGCCCGTCGCGTCTCTGGACGCGTGGGCAGTCCACGGATCGCGGCGCCCCTGGTGCGCTTGCCGGTCTTGCCCGGATGGACAAGCGCTGGCATATTTGCTGCTTGAAGGAAAGGCACCATGTCCGCCTACCAAGCCACCGTCGCGCAGCAGAACTGGCAGTTCCGTGACTTGCGGGATTTGATGGCCAAGGCCACGCCGTTGCGGTCCGGCGACGCACTGGCCGGTGTGGCGGCTACTTCCTCGGGCGGGCGCGCTGGCGCTGGTGGCGCGCCGCTGCACCTTCCGAGCTGGACGAGAGACACGCGGCTCATCGACGCATGCCATTCGCGCCCATCGCCCACCTGACGGTCGGCGCTTTCCGGGATTGGTTGCTGGACGAGCGCACCACCAGCGACACGCTCAGCGCCGTGCGCGCAGGCCTCACGCCCGAGATGGCGGCGGCGGTCAGCAAGCTCATGCGCAACCAGGACCTGATTGCCGTGGCGCGCAAATGCCGGGTGATCACGGCCTTTCGCGACACCATTGGCCTGCCGGGCCGGCTGGCCGTGCGCCTGCAGCCCAACCACCCGACCGACGACGTGCGCGGCATCGCCGCCAGCATGATCGATGGCTTGCTCTACGGCTGCGGCGACGCGGTGATCGGCGTCAACCCGGCCACCGACAGCGTGGCCGCCCTGGGCACCCTGGTGCGGCGCATGGGCGAGGTGGTGGAGCGCCTGGGCATTCCGACCCAGACCTGCGTGCTCACGCACGTGACCAACACCATCCAGATGATCGAGCAGGGCGCGCCGGTGGACCTGGTGTTCCAGTCCATCGCGGGCACCGAGGCCGCGAATGCGAGCTTCGGCGTCAGCCTGGCCGTGCTGCGTGAGGCGCGCGAGGCGGCGCTGTCGCTGCGCGGCCGTCCCTTGCAGGACGGCGTGGGCGACAACGTCATGTATTTCGAAACCGGGCAGGGCAGCGCGCTCTCGGCTAACGCACACCACGGCGTGGACCAGCAGACCTGCGAGCGCGGGCCTACGCCGTGGCGCGCGAGTTCAAGCCATTGCTGACCAACACCGTGGTCGGCTTCATCGGCCCCGAATACCTGTACGACGGCAAGCAGATCGTGCGTGCCGGCCTGGATTTTTGCGGCAAGCTGCTGTGGGCCCGGTGGGGTCTACACCAACCCCGAGGCCCGATCACATGGGACCTGACCCTGCTGGGCGTGGCGGGCGTGAACTTCGTGATGGGCGTGCCGGGGGACGATCTCAATTACCAGAGCACGTCCTCCACGACGCGCTCTACGTGCGCCAGGTGCTGGGCCTGCGCCACGCGCCGGAGTTCGAAGCCTGGCTGCAGCGCATGCAGATCATCGACGAAGCTGGCCGCCTGCTGAGTGGCAGCGCGCGGCAACCCGCGCTGGAGATGATGCGCAAGGCGGCGTGAGGCAGGCACAGGCGGAAATGCGCGATGCCTGACACAGGAAAGGGAACCCCATGAGTGGCAAGGTGGTCGAGTTGTCTCCGGCGGTCGCCAACCTTGACGCGAGGGGCGCCGATGCCTGGACTGCGGACCCCTGGACCGACCTGCGCGCCACACCGCGGCGCGCATCGCCCTGGGCCGCGCGGGAGCCGGCTTGCCCACCAAGGAACTGCTCAGTTTCGGCCTGGCCCATGCCCAGGCGCGGGACGCGGTGCACATCCAGCTCGACACTGCGTCCCTGGCCGCGCGCTTGCAGGCCCTGGGGTGCGAGACCCTGACCGTGCGCAGCGCCGCCAGCGACCGCGCCACCTACCTGCTGCGTCCCGATCTGGGCCGCCGTCTGAACACCGAGGATGCGACGCTACTCGCGGCACGGGCCCGGCCGAGGGCTGTGACCTCTTGCTGGTGGTGGGTGATGGCCTGTCCTCGCTGGCGGTGGAGCGCCAGGCCCTGCCCTTGATTGATGCCATTTGTCGGCTCGCGCCGTCGGACTGGACGCTGGTCCCGTGGCCATCGCCACCCAGGCCCGGGTGGCTCTGGGCGACGAGGTGGTGCCTTGCTCCAAGCCCGCATGGTCGCGGTGTTGATCGGCGAGCGCCCTGGCCTGTCTTCGCCCGACAGTCTGGGCATCTACCTGACCTGGGCGCCCCGACCGGGGCGCAACGACGCCCAGCGCAACTGCATTTCCAATGTGCGGCCCGAAGGCTTGCCCGCCGCGGCTGCGGCGGCGCGCTTCTGGTGGTTGTGCCGCGAGGCGCGCAAGCTGCAACTCACGGGCGTCGACCTGAAGGACCGCAGCGATGAACTGACGCTGGACGCCGATGGGGCCGCACCTCCCTGACCTAGCTCGCGTTCCCGTCACAGTCCGATGCCACGCGCCATCATGGCCAACAGCGGCAGCAGGGGTAACAACAGCAGCTCGGCCAGGATCCAGCGCCGGGTGGCGCGCCAGGCCGGCGCATCCGTGCCCCGCCTTGCTTTTGCCAGCGCAGAAAACGCACTGTCGGCACGGCGGACAGCAGGCCGATCAGGCCAAAGACCGCGATCTTGGCCCAGAACACGGGGTTGTCGGCGTAGAAAGCCCAGCCCTTGGCGCCGTGCGCGGCGCGCGCGAAACCGATGATCAGAATGCCGACCGCAAGTCCGGCATAGGCCTTGTCCAGTTGCCCCACCGTGCGCAGTCGGGCCGCATCGGGTTGACTGCCCAGCAGCAGGTATTGCGCGTACAGAACGGCAACGAGCGAGAAAACGACCAGGTGGTGCAGCAGTGCCAGCACGAGGTCCGGGATGGGCAGAGTCATGATGTTTCCAATGTCTAGATGGGGTGGGCGGACTGTAGAGGCTAATTTAGACATTGTCAAGTTATGATCCGGGCATGCCTTCTTCCAAACTTCCGAGGTCCCGGCCGCAACGCGCCAGGCCTCGGCATCGCCGTGCCCTACCACCATGGCGACCTGCGGCGGGCGCTGGTCGATGCCACCATCGAACTGCTGCGTGAGCAGGGTCTGGAAGGCTTTTCCTTGCGCGCCGCGGCGCGGGTGGCTGGGGTGTCGCACGCGGCGCCGGCCCACCACTTCGGTGACGCGCGTGGCCTGTTGACGGCTTGCGCGGCCGATGGCTTCGAGCGCCTGGCCGACGCCATGCAGGCGCGGGTGCGGGGCGCCGGGGAGGATGCGCGTGTACGCGCGCAGGCCCTGGGCGCGGCCTACATCGATTTCGCCCTGGGCACCGCGCCTTGTTCCAACTGATGTTCCGTCGTGACCGGCTGGACCCGAGGATGCCGCCCTCCAGGCCGCCGGTCGCCGCACTGGGGACGCCTTGCGCCAGGTGTACTCGGAACTGATTGCCGCGCGCGGCCTGCCCCCCGCCGAATTGGGCGAGCGCATCTTGCTGGCCTGGTCCTTCGCGCACGGTTACGCCACGCTGGTGCTCGAAGAGCAGACGCACGGGCTGTACGGTCTGGCGCGGGAAGCGAGGTGGCGGCCAGCGCGATGGGCGCCAAGCTGCTGCAACTGTTGATGGGCGGCTTGGCCGACCCGGCATGAAAAAGGGAAGAAGGTTGCCCTTCTTCCCCTGCGCACCTGAAGCCCTGCGGCTTCGGCGCGTTTTGTCTCGTTCTGTCTCAGAGGGATTTGTATTCCGCCGTGCCCTTGGAGCGGGCGAATTCTTCCTCGGGTGACAGTACCAGCTTGTGGCGCCCGACCAGCGCGAAGTAGATGATGCCGATCGCGAACCAGATTGCCACGCCGATCACGCCGCGCGGTAGACCGGGTCGGAGAGTTGGAAGTAGATGGTGACCAGAGCGATCAGCATGGTCAGGGCCGCGCCAACAACGCCGAAGGGGCTCTTGTAGGGGCGCGCGATGTTCGGGAACTTCTTGCGCAGCAAGATGAAGGACAGGGCCTGCATGATGTAGGAAATCATCGCGCCGAACACCGCATGTTGAGCAGCGTGCCGCGATGATGCCGGCGCTGTTCTCCACGCCGTACAGATCACGCACATCACGATCAGCGCCACCACCGCGCCAGCCACCATGGCCAGGTGCGGCGTCTTGCGCGTACCGTGCGTGATGGACAACGCGCGCGGGAAGTAGCCGGCGCGCGAGAGCGAGTAGATCTGCCGACCCTGGGCGTAGATGATGGTGTGGAAGCTGGCGATCAGGCCGATCACGGCGATCAGCGCCAGGATCTTGGCGATGCGTCGCCGTAAATCGCGCGAAAGCCGTCCAGCAGCGGTTCACCCGAGGTGGCGAGCGCGAAGGAACCCTTGGCCACCGAGGAGTTCAGCAGCAGGATCATGAAGGCCGAGACGATCAGCGTGATGATGCCCAGGATGATGCCGCGCGGCATGTCGCGCTTCGGGTCAACCGATTCTTCGGCCGCCAGGGGCAACTGCTCGATGGCCAGGAAGAGCACACCGCGAACGGCATGGCCGCCAGCGCGCATGAAAGCCGAAGGGCAGGAAGCTGCCCCCGCCCCCGGCCAGTTCCACCGGCGCGCCATCGGCGCCCACGCCGATATTGAGCGCCCAGCGGGTGAAGTCCATGTTGGGGATGGCGCTGAACCAGAAGCCCACCAGGCAGGCCAGGGCCAGCAGTGTGACCACCAGCGTGACCTTGAAGGACAGCTCCACGCCGACGACGTTCAGGCCCACGAAGACGATGTAGCCGCCGATCCAGTACACCGGCTGGAAGCTCTCCGGCGTGCCGAAGATGGAGCCAGGTAGGAGCCGATGAAGAACACGATCACGGCCGGTGTGATGACGTACTCCACGTTCTCGCACAGTCCGGTGATGAAACCGCCCAGGGCCCCATGGTGGAGCGGGCGAAGGAGTAGGCCGCGCCAGTGTGGGGCAAGGCCGGGCTCATCTCGGCGATGGAGAAAGTCAGACCCAGGTACATGATGGCGATGAAGACCGTGGCGATCAGCATGCCGCCCAGCCGCCCGCCCCCAAGCCGAAGTTCCAGCCTGAGAAATGGCCGGAGATCACCGCGCCCACGCCCAGCGCCCACAGGGAGGCCACGCCCGCGTAGCGGCGCAGGCCGCGTTTTTCGAAGTAGCTGCTGTCCACCGATTGGTAGGTGACACCGCCGCCGGAAGCCGCGGCTGTTGTTGTTTCACTCATGGAAGTGCCTTTCAGCAAAGGGGAAGACAAAGAACAAGGGGAACAGGAAGCCAGCGAACCGGGGCCGCGCGTGGCGAACACCGGGCCAAGCCCCGGGGCAAGTGCAAAAACGGTGCCAGAGGGGAAAGGCCCTGCACCGGGTTGGCAAGCAAAAAATTTGAATCCAGCCGACAAGCCTGCTCATCCTGGGGATAAAGCGGGCTTCCTAGAATGCCCAGCCATTGCCATGAATACCTCCTCCTCTTCTGCCATTCCCGCAGCCGCGCGTTACAACGGTCTGGCCATCGTCCTGCACTGGACTTTGGGCCTGGTCTTGATCGGCCTGTTCTCCCTGGGGGTGTACATGGCCGACCTGCCTTTTTCCCCGCAGCGGCTCAAGTTGTTCAACTGGCACAAGTGGGTGGGCATCCTGGTGTTGGCGCTCTCCTTCCTGCGCCTGTCCTGGCGGCTGATCCGCCCCGCGCCTGCCTTGCCGCCGGGCATCGCGCAGGCCATGCCGACCTGGCAGCGCCTGGCCCACCATGGCACGCACGTCGCGCTGTACCTCCTGTTTTTTGCGGTGCCCCTGCTGGGCTGGGCTTACAGCTCGGCCACGGGTTTTTCCATCGTGCTGTTCGGCGTGCTGCCTTTGCCCGATTTCGTGGGCAAGGACGCCGCCCTGGCCAAGACCCTCAAGGAAGCGCATGAAATCGGCGCCTACCTGATGGCCCTGTTCGTGCTGCTGCACGTGGTGGCGGCCTTGAAGCACCAGTGGCTGGACCGTGATGGCCTGATCGGCCGCATGTGGTTTGGCCGTTCCTGATTTTTTAGCTGGAGTCCTTCCGATCATGCATTTCATCCGCCGCCTTTTCACGGGGAGCCTGCTGCTGGCGCTGTCCGTCCTCGCCAGCCTGTCCCTGCCGGCCCAGGCCCAGCAAAAACTGCTGCCCGCGCAAAGCGAAATCATCTTCGTCAGCAAGCAGATGGGCGTGCCCGTGGAGGGCTACTTCAAGAAATTCGACGCCCAGATCGCCTTCGACCCTGCCAAGCCTCAGACCAGCAAGATCGCCTTCACGGTGGACATGGCCAGTGCCACGCTGGGCGTGCCCGAGGCGGATGCTGAACTGCCCAAGGCCGTGTGGTTCAACGTGCCGGGCTTCCCACAGGCCCGCTTCCAGTCCACGGCCATCAAGGCCTTGGGCGCGGGCAAGTACGAGGTGGCGGGTCAACTCACGATCAAGGGCCGCGCCAACCCGGTCACGGTGCCGGTGACGCTGACGCAAGCCAGTGGCACGACCACCGCCACCGGTGTGTTCACGATCAAGCGCCTGGCCTACGCCATCGGCGAGAACCAGTGGTCCGACACTTCCATGGTGGCGGACGAAGTCCAGGTCAAGTTCAAGCTGGCGCTGACTGGCGTAGGCAAGCTTTGACACCGGCTTTTCGCCGCATCTGCCGTTTCGATTCTTTTTTTCTCAACCCTTGCTGTTTCACAGGAGTTCCCTCATGCGCAAGATCACCGTCGCCACTCTCGTCGGTCTGACCCTGGCCGCCGCTGGCGCCGCCCAGGCCCAGTCTGCTACCTACAGCATTGACCCGACCCACACCTTCGTGACCTTCGAGATCGACCACATGGGCACCACGACCAACCGTGGCCGCTTCGACAAGAAGGACGGTTCGGTCAAGCTGGACAAGGCCGCCAAGAAGGGCAGCGTCGAGATCACCATCGACATGACCTCCATCAGCACCGGCACCTCGGCCTTTGACAAGCACCTGCAAAGCCCGGACTTCTTCAACGCCGAAAAATTCCCGACGGCCAAGTTCACCGCCGACAAATTCAGCTTCAACGGCGACAAGGTCAGCGAGATCGCCGGCACCCTGACCCTGGTGGGCAAGACCCAACCCGTCACGCTCAAGGCCAGCAAGTTCAACTGCTACATGAACCCCATGCTCAAGCGTGAAGCCTGCGGTGGCGATTTCGAGACCATCATCGACCGCAGCGCTTACGGCATCGACTTCGGCCTGAATTGGGGCTTTCCCAAGGAAGTGAAGCTGCTGGTGCAGGTGGAAGCCATCAAGCAGTAAGCGGGTTCGCCTTCTCAAAAAAGCCGGCCGGGTTTCCGACCGGCTTTTTTTTTGCCTCGTCACGCTGAATCCAGAAGCATGCCAGCTTAAAGCTGTGGGTCAGGCGGCCTCATTGGACAAGCTGGCCCGATATTTCAAAGGCCAAGGTGTCACCGATCCTTGCTTCAAATGGGCGGAATGGAGCAAGTCAGGTGTCGGTCTCAGAGAAGTTCAATGCCCTTGTCTCAATCGCAGAGAGCGTGTTGCGACGTTTTTTGCGAGAAGGCGTTACCAACCTTGATCCATCTCATCCTTTGCATGGTGAGCGACTGGATTTTTCTAGGTTCACGTTCATGACGGACGGACTCTTTGATTGATTTGAATCAATGGAGTCACTGGGCCTGCTCGAATCATGACCTCTACAAAGAATAGGATGAGACGTGATCTACGAAAGGAAAAACATCATGCTAGGAATCACCAAGAAGGATTTTTTAATCCGTGCTGCAAGCTTCAATCTGACCAATCCTTGGAACATTCTTCGCATCATTTGTGGTGTTTTTATGTTCCCTCATGCGGCAAGCAAATTTGCCGCTGGTGCATTGAATCCTGGAACGGTTGGCTTTTTTGCCAAAGCGGGCTTTGCGCCACCGGAGTTCTGGGTGATCTTGGCCGCGATGGTTGAGGTGGGAACTGGGCTTGCCTTGCTTTTCGGGATCTGCACACGCTTTGCGGCCTTGGGTGCTGCTGGAGCGTTGGCGGTTGCCGTATACGCCCTTCAAATGGTGAAAGGCTTCGGTTGGACTTGGAACACGGGTGGCTATGAATACCCGGTTTTCTGGGGGATCGTTTGCTTGGCCGTCGCATTGAATGAATTCAATGGTGGCGCTACTTCCAAGTCACATTCCCATTGAGCTGGAAAACAAGGTCATTCTGACTTTTGTCCTTCTCCCACATCATCCCCCTCCCCAGGCTTCAACCACAGCCGAGCGGGGATGTGTTGAGCCAGCTTTTCCACCGCCAGCTCGATCAGGTCCGGGTGCAGTTCGTGGCCGATGAAGGGCAGCACGTCGGCGGTGAAGTCGGCGCCGAATTCCTTGAGGCGCAGGGCCCTTCGATGGCATGGCGGTAGGGCATCACTGCATCGCTCTTGCCGTGCAGCAGGTGGATGGTGCAGCTTTCGTGAGGCGGCGCCTCAGGCAGCGCTGCGAAGCGCCCCGCGATGGCGATGGTGCGGGCCGCCACGGGCTCAGGCTGCATCGCCGCGGCCAGGGCCATGATGGCGCCTTGCGAGAATCCGACCAGCGCCGTGCCGGCCGCGTCCACGCCGCTGCGCTGCTGCCAGTGACGCACCAGGGCCTCGAAGGCGGGCAGGGCTTGCGTCACGCGCGCGGGGCGGTTGTCTTCCGTCACCCCGTGGATGGAGAACCATTGATGGCCCGCGAGCTGGACTTGCGTGCCGGGCATGAAAGGTTCGGGCGCGTTCAAGGCCACGACCATGGCATTTGGAAACGAACGCGCATAGGCCTGTCCCAAGCCGACCATGCTCTGCGCGTTGCTGCCCACGCCGTGCAGCAGCAGGATCAATTGCGCGGCTTTCGTGCCACCGCCTTGCGCGGGGTCCTGGAGGATGAGGGCTTCGGTCATGGTGTGGTTCGTGTCGAGCCGTGGTTCGGCGTTGCGTTTCGGCGGGTGCGTTGGAAAGCGTCTCTTAAAGTGCCCAAGTCCTCGGCGACGTGGCTTCCAGTTGCCAGAGTTCGTGCCGCAAGACGCCACGCAGGCGCTTGAGCAGGTTCAGCGCGGGCTCCACCAGCGGGCTCAGCACCCGCACGGCCAGCACTTGGGGATGGGGGCTGGTCGCGCCGGCCACGAGGGGAGGCGTGTCGGGTGACGCATCGCCGGACGTTACGCGCGATTCCAACGCGGCACGCACCGCGTCCAAGGTCGCCTCACGCCGGACCCGTGTGATGACCGTGCCCGAGGCAAAAAACAGCGTGCCCAGGCAGCGGTGGCCCGCCAGGCCCAGCGGTCCGTCCATCAAGCGTGTATCGGTCGCGTCGATGCGGCCTTGTTCCAGCCAGACCGGCGTGCGCGCCTCATGGTGCAAGCCGTTCAGGTTCTGGATTTCCAGGTGCTGCGAGAAACGGCCTTGGGTGAAGGCCTGGTCCGCGGCGGGCAGACCCAGTGCCGTCACGTCCCAGCCGATCAGTTCCGCGCCTGGGGCCAGGTCGAACACGGCCTTGTTCTCGGCTTGGCATTGCGGGTAGGCCAGGGCTTCGAGCGGTAGCCATTCCAGCCTCGCGCCGTCGTCGACGCGGGCGTGGACTCGCTGGGCGGCGGCATCACCGGTGCTGCGGTAGAAGCGTGTGGCGCCGGGGGTGGTGACCAATCCGTGCGCACCTGCGGCGACCGAGAGCTGGATGTCCAGCGTGTCACCGCCGACCAGGCCGCCGGGCGGGTGAACCAGCACGTTGTGGCAGATCGCGTCACCCTCGGGGTACAGGCTTTGCAGGATGCGCAGCGGTCCGTCGTGGCGATAACGCGCCACGCTGCGGCTGTTTTCAAGCGTGTAGTCGAGTCGCAGCGCGGCGTGCCAGCTCATGCAGGGAACTTACCAGCGCAGGCCGCGCTTGAGAAACAGGTGGCTGAGCACGAAGAGCGGGCCAACCCAGAGGTATTGCACGTCCTCGAAGAAGGAGGGCTTCTTGCCTTCGATGCGATGGCCGATGAACTGGAAGATCCAGGCCACGACGAAGATGCTGGCACAGATGGCGACGCGGTAGTCGCCCATCAGGTGCACCAGCACCAGGCCGATGGCCGAGATGGCCGCCATGGCCAGGGTGAACAGGCGCGACAGGCGGATGTAATAGATCAGGCTGGCCCCGATGAAGGCATAAGCCGCCAGCGGGTGGATGGCGAAGATCAGGCCCACGATGCTGAGCATGATGAGCGGAATGGCGGCGTAGTGGATCAGCTCGTTGGCCGGGTTGCGGTGGCTTTCGCCATAGTGGGCGAGCAACTGATCGACGCGGCGCGTGGCGCCGTCGTGGTTGTCCTGGGCAAGCGTGGTCATGGCGGTCTCCTGAAGTGGGATGGGTCCGGGGGCAAACCTCTTATGCAGGGCACAATGATAGCCATGGCTGCCATGACTTCCACCCCTGACCTGTCCCGGGGCGCCGAGCCCCGCCTGACCTCCCTGTCCCACGGCGGCGGCTGCGGCTGCAAGATCGCGCCGGGCGTGCTGTCCGACATCCTGAAAAGCAGCAGTGGCCTGCCGGTGCCGCCCGAGCTGCTGGTGGGCATCGAGACGGCCGACGACGCGGCGGTCTACTGGCTCAACGATGAGCAGGCGTTGATCGCCACCACCGATTTCTTCATGCCCATCGTCGATGACCCGTTCGATTTCGGGCGCATCGCCGCGACCAACGCCATCAGCGACGTCTACGCCATGGGCGGGCGGCCCATCCTCGCGCTGGCCCTGGTGGGCATGCCCATCAACGTGCTGTCCACGGCGACCATCGGTCGCATCCTCGACGGTGGCCAGGCCGTCTGCAAGGCGGCCGGTATCCCGATCGCGGGCGGCCACACCATCGATTCGGTGGAGCCGATTTACGGACTGGTGGCCCTGGGCCTGGTGCACCCCGGCCGTGTCAAGCGCAATGCGGATGCCCGGGCGGGGGATCGCTTGGTCCTGGGCAAGCCCCTGGGTGTGGGCATTCTGTCCGCCGCGCTCAAGAAGGAACAGCTCGATGCGGCGGGCTACGCGCGCATGATCGACACGACCACGCGCCTGAACACCCCCGGCCCCGAGCTGGCGGCGATCGAGGGCGTGCACGCCCTGACCGATGTGACGGGTTTTGGCCTCGCCGGCCATGGGCTGGAGCTGGCGCGCGGCGCCGGGCGTACCGTGGAAATAGATTGGTCCCAGGTGCCTCTGCTGCCGGGCGTGCGTGATCTGGCCGCGCAAGGTTTCGTGACCGGTGCGTCGGGTCGCAACTGGGCCGGCTATGGTGCATCCGTGAGCTTGCCTGCGGATTTCGCGGCCGTGGACCGGGCCTTGCTGAGCGATCCGCAGACCAGCGGCGGCCTGCTGGTGAGTTGCGCGCCCGAGGCCGTGCCCCAGGTGCTGGAGACCTTCCGTCGGCAGGGCTTTGACGCTGCTGCCGAAATCGGTCGTGTGACGGACGAGGGTGCGGGGCGTCTGGTCGTGCGCTGACTTTGGGTTGACTCTGCGCCATATGTCGGGCGAGGCCGGTCCAGGGTTTACCCAAGGCGGCGTCTTGGCGCGCGGCGCTGATAATGCACCAGCCCTTGCGATACGCCTGGGGCAGCACCACGACGGACCCGCTCTGCAACCATGACGCAGGCTTTCAGCATCATCGGCGAACACCTCGCGCGCAGCGTGCGTGGCGTGCCCTGCGCACCGCCGAATTGACCTTTTTTCTTCTGGGCTGGCGCCACTTTTTCACGGTGTCAGCCGGTTTGGGTCATTCGATTTCTGGAGCCTGCAGCATGTCCGACCATTCCGTGAAACTTGACGAGGCGCCGTTGCGCGCCGAATTGGCCACCTTGCCCGAGTGGACGCATCGCGCCGAGCGCGGTGGCTTGATTGCCCGGGAGTTCCGCTTCGCGGATTTCACGCAAGCCTTCGGCTTCATGGCCCAGGTGGCCCTGGTGGCCGAGAAGCACAACCACCATCCCGAGTGGTTCAATGTCTACAACCGGGTGTCGGTCGTGATGACCACCCACGACGTCCAGGGCCTGTCGATGAAAGACATCGAGATGGCCCGCTACATGGACCGTTGCGCGGCGACCTTGTTGTCCGCTGCCCACTAGCCGGGAGCCACGCCATGCAAACTGCTCCGGCATCCGGCAAGCACGGTCTGGCGGCAGGTTTGGGACACAGGCCCGAACGCCCCGACTGGACCATCGATCAAGGCTGGCAGCACTACACACCGCAGGAGCATGCGGTCTGGGCCGCGCTGTTCGAGCGGCAGTCGCGTCTCTTGCCTGGCCGCGCCTGTGATGAGTTCGTCCGGGGCCTGCGAGACCTGCCCTTCCGCGCGGACCGCATTCCCGATTTCGAGCAGATGTCCCAGGTACTGCGCCGCAAGACCGGCTGGGAAGTGGTGGCGGTGCCAGGCCTGGTGCCCGACGAGGTGTTCTTCGAACATCTGGCGCACCGGCGTTTCCCCGCCGGCCAGTTCATCCGCAAGCCGCATGAGCTGGACTACCTGGAAGAGCCGGATGTCTTTCACGATGTCTTCGGCCATGTGCCCATGCTGATGAACCCGGTCATCGCCGATTACATCCAGGCTTACGGCGAAGGGGGGCTGCGGGCCCAAAGCCTGGGCATGCTCGACAAGCTGGCCCGCGTCTACTGGTACACCGTGGAATTCGGCCTGGTGCAGCAGCCGAACGGCCTGCGCATCTATGGCGCGGGCATCGTGTCTTCGTACACGGAGACCTGTTTCAGCGTCGAGGATGCCTCACCCAATCGCCTGCGTTTCGATCTGGCGCGTGTCATGCGCACGCGCTACCGCATCGACGATTTCCAGGAAAGCTATTTTGTCATCCCCGACTTCGATGAATTGCTGGGCTTGGCCAACATCGACTTCGCGCCTTTGTACGCGCGGGTCGTGACCGAGCCCGAGCTGGAGCCTGGTGAGGTTCTGGCTGTAGATCAGGTCCTCACGCGGGGCACGGGTCGCTACCACGCCGCCAGGCGTGCGCCCTGAGGACTCGGCCCCGGGCAACACGGGTTGCGACCACGTTTCGGTCTTTCAGCGTGCGAGCAGCTGCGTCAGCCCAGACACTAGCAGGGCTGCGCCCGAGACCGTGAGCAGGAGCAGCACGATCTGCCGAAAGCGTGCCTCGCTCAGGCCCAGGTAGAGCCGCGTGCCCAGCCAGGAACTGAGCAGCACCACGGGGATGAGCAGGGCCAGCGAAGGCAGCGTGGCGCGGGTGATCAGTCCGCGCGCCAGATAGGCGACCAGCGTGACCAGCTGGATGCCGAGGTTGAAGTTCTGCACCAGGGCGCGCAGTTCGTCCTTCGGCCATCCGCGCAGCGTTCCCCAGAGCGTGGGAAGGATGCCCGTGTAGCCGCCCAGTCCGCCCAGAATGCCGCCCCCCAACCCACTCAGACCGTCCGCGATGCGTCCGCCGTGGTGGATGCGTGGCAGATTGGGGGCGAGGAGCAAGGCCGGGCAAGCGATCACCAGCAGGCCACCCAGCGCGGTCTTGAAGAGGCCCACGTCCAGTTGCGGCAGCAACATCACGCCCAGAGGAATGCCCGCCAATCCACCCGCCAGAAAAGGCAGGATGCGCCGCCACTGCCAGCTGCGTCGCAAGGTGAAGGCGGCCTGAATCTGTCCGGTGAGCGAACCGCACAGGGACAGCACGGCGGTCAGTTGCGGCGCGAGAAACCAGGCCCAGATCGCGGTGGAAGTCATGCCGAAGTTGGAGCCCGAGATGCCTTGCACGAGCCCGCCCAGGGCGGCTCCAAGGATGAGGATGGGAATGTCGGTCAAGCGGGGGCCTCAGGAGAGCTTCAGGTAAGCGCCGCGTTGATTGTGCCTGGGTTTCAGCCGGCACCCGCTGTGCCGCAGGGCTCAATGTTCAGTTGATTCTGTCGATAAACGAAGCACGGCTTAAAAGCCTCCAGTGGACAACACCAAACCAGGAGGGGCGGGCCCCGTGACCACAGTTTCCGCGTCAGGTCTGACGAATCAGAGCACCAGCATCCATCTCAATCCGGAGGCCCTGCGACTGCGCCAGGGCAGCGAGGCCAGTCGTGCCGTCGTGCCCCGGGTCAATGCCAGCGGTCTTGCCCATGGGCTTGCGGTTTCAATGCCATCGGTCATCCGGCGTGAACAGGCGCTGGGCGGGGAAGTCCCCGCTGACAACACGTACCAGCATCTGCAAGCCCTCAACGTCGCAGCGTGGACGGACTCCAGTGCCCAGGCCAGCGTGCTGGGCGCCTCGACGCAGTCGGAACAGGCGTGGGCCTCGGCACCGGGAGACGTCATCAGTGACCTGATGGCTCACAATTTTGGGCGCAGCCAGCCGCGTGATTTCGTCAACCAGTGGCGTGACCTGGGCGGTGCGCTCTTGTCACACCTGGCGACGTTGACTTCCACGCCGCCGCAATACCGCCAGACGTTTCTGGCAAACGTGGACCCCAGACTGCCCCTGGACGATCAGTACAGCAGCGTGAGACTTGGAGCGGCCACGGCCCATTTCCAGGTCAAGACTCGCTCGGGTCAGACCGTGGATCTACAGATTGCCGTGAACAAGTCAGGTGGCGGCATCCCGGGAGTGCAGGTCGCGGTCAGCAGTTCCGGGGCGCTGAGTGATGCAGAGCGCAAGGCTTTGGCCGCGCTTGCTGGTGGCCTGGATGAGGCCTTGGCGGGCTTGGGTCGGTCGGATGCGCCGGAGATGAATCTGTCGGGTCTGATGAACTATGACCGCAGCGTATTTTCAAGTTTGAGTCTGGACATCGAAACCCCCGCCGCGCAAAAAACGGCCCTGTACGATTCCTTCTCACTCCGTCTGGGGGTAGACAAAAACACACTGGCGTACAAGGGCCCGCTGGGCGAGATGCAGATGCGCCTGGACGCTGCCCCGCTGCTGCGGGGCAGCGTGACCCAGCGCCAGGCCGCTATCGCGCAATACCTGCAGCAGATTGACGCCGCCGCCAGTCGCAGCCATGCCGACGAAACGCTGGTGAACATGTTCAAGAGCGGCTTTGAGCAAATGCTCGGCATCGCCGAATCCCAAGCTGGGAAAGGCGTGGCAGGCATCGCTGATGCCATGGCGTTGCTGGGGTACGGTTTGACGGACCAAATTCAGCCGCTGCTGACAGGACTGCCAGACTTCGAAGCCAGCTTCAGTGGCAAATTCACGCGCAACAACGCCCGCGGGGTTCTGAGTGAAGAGGGCGAGGTGAGCTACGCCATCAGCCAACAGACCAAGATGCAGATTCATCGCCGCGAAAAGGATGCGTCCATTGTCCAGACGCGGCATGAGCGCCTGGATGCCAGTTACGCCAGGGCACGCAACGGCGCCATGTTGGATCTCAAGTCAGGCAACTACGATCGACACACCATTCGTGACGACAGCACGATCACAACCTTGATCGAAGCCTTGGACGGCGCTGTGGACAGCGCTGAGGAACGCACGGACAAAAAACTGCTGCATGTCCGTGAAACGCTGGTGGATCATGAAGTGACAGATCGGCATGCAACGCCGGATGACCAGCATTTCGCCAAGCGACTCGTTTGACGGGCCGCCCTCGGTTCGGTCGACCACGGCGGATGCCGTGTTGCACCGGGTTTCGGTACCTCGGCGTAATGCCAACGGGGGTCGATGATGGTGCCGTGCCGATCTCAATAGCCAGCGGCCAAGCCGTCGCGGCGCGGGTCGCTGGCCGCCACATAGCCCTCGACGGCCGGATCACCAAGACGCCAAATGAACTGCCCGGCGCCAAAGTCCTGGTAGGAGTCATGGATCACGTCGATTTCATGGCCCAGGTCCTGCAGACCTTGCAGGGTGCTGGCCTGCATCGCCGCCTCCACATTGATGTTCAGTCCTTTGTTGAAACGCCAGCGCGGGGCATCGCAGGCGGCTTGGAGTCCCTGGTGATAGTCCAGCATGCGGACCAGGGTCTGCATGTGCCCCTGAGGTTGCATATTGCCGCCCATGACGCCGTAGCTCATCACCGGTTGACCGTCCTTGGTCAGGAACGCCGGGATGATGGTGTGGAACGGACGCTTGCCAGGGGCCACGACATTGGGGCTGTCGGCTTGGAGGCTGAAGCCGTGTCCCCGATTCTGCAGGCTGATGCCGTAGGTGGGTTCCACGCAGCCTGAACCAAAGCCCATGTAGTTGCTTTGGATGAAGCTGACCATCATCCCGTTCTCGTCGGCTGCCGTGAGGTAGATGGTGCCGCCTTTGACCGGGTTGCCCGCCGCGAAGTTCTGCGCGCGGCGCGGGTCAATCATGCGGGCGCGCGATGCCAGGTAGGCGTCGTCCAGCATCTGCGCTGGCGTGACCGTCATGGTCGAGGGGTCAGACACGTAGTGATAGACATCGGCAAAAGCGAGCTTCATGGCCTCGATCTGCAGATGCTGAGACGCCGCCGAGTCCACTGGCAGACTCGCCACGTCAAACTGTTCCAGGATGCCCAGCGCGATCAATGCGGCGATACCCTGGCCGTTGGGCGGAATTTCGTGCAGGGTGTAGCCCCGGTAATCGCGGGCGATAGGCTCTACCCACTCAGGCCGATAGGAGGACAGGTCACGCAGCGTCATGGCGCCGCCCTGTGCCCGGGCATACGCAACCAGGGCTTCGGCGATCTCCCCTTCGTAGAGGGCATCTCCGCGTGTCGCGGCGATGGCCTTGAGCGCGCGCGCCGCCGTCGGGAAGCGGAACAATTCGCCAATTTCCGGAGCGCGGCCCCAAGGCAGGAAAGTGTCGGCAAAGCCCGCGATGTCCCTCAGCAGAGGCGTGGCAGCGGCCCACTTCTGTTGCACGACCGGGGGGACCAGATAACCTCGTTCGGCCACTTCGATGGCGGGCGCCATCAGGTCGCCAAAGGGCAGCTTGCCGAAGCGCTCACTCAGAGCCACCCAACCGCGCACTGCGCCGGGGACGGTCACGGAGTCGATGCCGCGCATGGGCGGCGTGGCGGCGCTTGTCCCGCACTTGGCCTTGAAGTACTCGACGGTCCAGGCCTGTGGTGCTTGGCCTGAGGCATTGAGACCGTGCAACTGCTGTCCATCCCACAAAATGCAGAACGCATCACTGCCCAGACCATTGCTCACGGGTTCCACCAACGTCATCACCGCGGCGGTGGCAATCGCTGCATCCACCGCGTTGCCACCTTGCTGCAGGACGCGCAGACCCGCTTGCGCCGCCAACGGATGCGAGGTGGAGACGACGTTACGCGCGAAAACCGGAATGCGGGTGGAGAGGTAGGGGTTGTGGTAGTTGAACTGCATGACTTTCCGTTTGCAGGAAGGGGACTATTCGTTGACGATCTTGCGCTCGACGATGATCTGCTTCCACTTGGCGAGGTCGGCCGCCACCATCTTGCTGAATTGCTGCGGGGTGCTGTTGACCGGTTCGATGCCCAGCGTGGTGAGCTTGGCGCGCACCTCGGCATCATTCAGCGCCTGATTCGCGGCGGTGTTCACGCGGGTGACGACCTCGGCCGGCAAGTCCCTGGGGCCGTACAGGCCGAACCAGGTGTTCGACTCGAAGCCCGGGAGCGTGTCGGCCACGGGGGGCAGGTCGGGCGCGAGGGGGCTGCGCTTGAGCGTGGTGACGCCAAGTGCGCGCAGGCGTCCATCGCGAACATGGGGCATGCCTGTCGGCAACGAATCAAACATCACCTGAACTTGACCGCTGATCAAGTCGGGTATGGCCAGCGCCGTGCCCTTGTAGGGGACATGGGTCACCTGCAGTCCCGCCTGCGCCTTGAACAGTTCGGCCGTCAACTGGACGATGGTGCCGTTGCCGCTGGAGGCATAGTTCAGCTGGTTGGGATTTTTCCTGGCGTACTCGATCCATTCCTTGACGGTCTTGGCCGGGGAATCATTGGGCACCAACATGATGCTGGGCGCATTGCCCACATGCGCGATCGGCGTGAAGTCACGCACCGTGTCGTAGGGCAGCTTGCCGCCCAGGGCCGGTCCAATAGAGTGCGTGCTGGTCGTCGCCAGCAGCAGTGTCAAGCCATCGGCCGGTGCGCGGGCGACCAAGTCCGAACCCAGGCTGCCACCGGCGCCCGGCTTGTTGTCGATCACGATGGTGGTGCCCAGTTTCTCCCCCATTTTTTGCGACAGCGTGCGCGCGAACAGGTCGGTGGCACCGCCCGCAGGGAAGGGGACCACCAGGCGGATGGGCTTGGCGGACTGGGCCAGGGTCAGGGGCGCAACGGCGCCCAACGCCAGCGCGGCGGCCAAGCCGCGCAGAAGGAGATGGCGACGGATCATGGTTCTCTTCCTTGCAAGTGAGCAAACTAAAACGCTGGGGTGAACGCCTCAGACTTGGGGCACTCTAGGCTTCGTTGGCACATCAAAACAGATAATCAGATTTATTTCACTATGACGTCACGTCATGAAGAGCCTGCCGATTCCCAACGACGAAGTGTCACTGCAACAATTTCGAGCCCTGGTGGCCATTGCCCAGACGGGCAGTTTCACGCTCGCCGCCGATGCCTTGGGCTTGACTCAACCGGCCGTGAGTCATCTGGTCAAGCGCATGGAACGCGAGGTGGGGCAGCCTCTGGTGGTGCGGGGCCGGCGTATCCGACTCACCGATGCGGGCCAGTTGCTGGCGGATACCGCGCAGCGCGCGTTGCGGATGATGGACGAAACGGTGCGTTCCTGCCGCTCGCAGGCGCAATTGAAAGAAGGCCGCGTGATGGTTGCGGTGGGGCACCTGACCGCCGGGGCGTTGCTGCCCGCGCTGCTGGCGCGTTTTTCTGCGGCTTACCCGCAGCTGGTGGCCACGGTGCACGACAGCACAGCGGCACAAATGGTGTCCATGGTCCTGTCGCGGGAGGTCGATCTGGCGCTGGGGTCAGACATCGGGAACATGCATTCCGACCTCGCCACGGAGCGGCTCTTCACCGAACGCATGGCCCTGTTCATGCGACAGGACCACGCCTTGGCGGGTCGCGCCAGCGTGCAAGGCCGTGATCTGGATGGGTTGCCCATGGTGCATGTGAACCCGGATGCCGTGGTCTGGCGCGCCATCAGCCGTGAGTTGAGTGCCGTGGCCAATGTGTACCCGCAGGTGGTGCAGCACGTCGCCATGTTGAGCACCGCATTCGGAATGATGCAGGCCGGGATGGGTCTGGCTCTCTTGCCGCGTTATGTGGCACGGCTGATGCCGCCAGACCTGCGTGCCGTCCCCATCGCCAGGCCGGTGCTGGAGTTTCCTGTCGTGGCGATCCGGCTGGCCAAGCAACCGTTGAGTCCTGCGGCGATGGCTTTTCTGGCCTTGGCGCGCAAACATCTGCGCCCCAGCAGTTGATGGCGCGCTTTCCGGGGCGCTCGGCGTCCATTCAGCGCAGGGCAGCCTGCCGCTGGCAAGTGAGCCCCATCAGTCCAGCAGCGCCTGTGCGAATTCCCGCGCGCTGAAGGTCTCAAGCTCGTCGATCTGCTCGCCCACGCCGATGAAATAGACGGGGAGAGGCCGCTCGCGCGACAGCAGCGCAATCGCCGCCAGCACGCCGCCCTTGGCCGTGCCATCGAGCTTGGTGACGATGAGGCCGGTCAGGCCCAGCGTTTCGTCGAAGGACTGCACCTGCGCCAGCGCGTTCTGACCGGTGTTGCCATCGATGACGAGCAGGACTTCATGGGGGGCCGTTTCATCGGCTTTCTGCACCACGCGCTTGATCTTCCTGAGCTCTTCCATCAGGTGCAGCTGCGTGGGAAGGCGGCCCGCCGTGTCCACCAGCACCACGTCCTTGCCACGCGCCTTGCCCGCGCTGACGGCGTCGAAGCAGACCGAGGCCGGATCTCCGCCGGCCTGGTGCACGATGTCCACGCTGCCCGTGCCCTGGCGGTTGCGGTCGGCCCAGACCATGAGTTGCTCGCGTGCCGCGGCGCGGAAGGTGTCAGCCGCCGCCAGCAGCACGCTGGCACCTGCTTCGGCGAGGTGGTGGGTGAGCTTGCCGATGCTGGTGGTCTTGCCGGCGCCGTTCACACCCGCGACCATGATCACGGTCGGCTTGTGCGTGCCCACGCTCAGGGTTTGCTCCAGTGGCGCGAGCAATTCGGCCAGCGCGTCGACCAGCAAGGCCTTGACCGAGGCGGGCTCGGTGGCTTTGCTTTCCTTTACACGGCGTTTTAAATCGTCGAGTAAATACTGTGTAGCCTTGACGCCTGCATCGGCCATTAGCAGCGCCTCCTCCAGTTGTTCATAGAGCGCGTCGTCGATGCGCGTTCCAGTGAACACCGTGGCGATGCCACTGCCCGTCTTGCGCAGGCCCGCACGCAATTTTCCGAGCCAGCCCTCGCG
Source organism: Hylemonella gracilis (assembly GCF_004328645.1). Lineage (GTDB taxonomy): Bacteria > Pseudomonadota > Gammaproteobacteria > Burkholderiales > Burkholderiaceae_C > Hylemonella > Hylemonella gracilis_B. Next base: position 3,792,774 of record NZ_CP031395.1, on the reverse strand, counting down.
GGGCTGACTCTGCGAGGCGGGGGGCGTGGGCTGGGAATGAACTCCGGTCGACGATTTGCTTCTGAAGATACTGAACATGAAGGGCATTCCTACAATGTCGCATTCTATGAAACGCCTATTCATCTGTTTTTTCGCCTTGCTGGTGTCCTGGACGGGAGCCCAGGCGCAACATCCGGCCCAAACGGCCATCAATGCCAAACCCCAGCAATTCACCCTGGCCAACGGGATGACTCTGATCGTGCAGGTGGACCGGCGCGCGCCGACCGCCGTCCACATGCTCTGGGTGCGCGCGGGCAGCATGGACGAGGTGGATGGCAAGAGTGGCGTGGCCCATGTGCTGGAGCACATGATGTTCAAGGGCACGCAATCGGCGGCGGGTGGCACGGCCGCGGGCGAGTTCTCGCGCCGCGTCGCCGCCCTGGGCGGGCGCGAGAACGCGTTCACCGCCAGCGATTACACAGGCTACTTCCAGCAGATCCCCGCGGGACGCCTGGAAGATGTGATGAAACTCGAAGCCGACCGCTTCGCCCACAACCGTTGGCCCGACAGCGAATTCGCCAAGGAAATCGAGGTGGTCAAGGAAGAGCGGCGCATGCGCACCGAGGACGAGCCGCGTGCGCTGCTCTACGAGACGTTGGAAGCCACGGCCTTCGTGGCCTCGCCTTACCGGCGTCCCATCGTGGGCTGGATGAATGATCTGGACAATCTGCGCCCGGACGACGTGCGCGCCTTCCACCGTGACTGGTACCTGCCTGCCAACGCCGTGGTGGTGGTGGCCGGTGACGTGAAGGTGCCGCAAGTGCGACGCTGGGCCGAGCAGTATTACGGCGGCTTGCCCACGCGTGCCCTGCCCGAGCGCAAGCCGCGCGTCGAGCCATCGCAGGCGGGGGTGAAGCGCGTGGAAGTCAAGGCACCCGCGGAACAGGCCTACGTGGCCTTGGCCTGGAAGGTGCCGGGCTTGCGCAACGTGGTCGCGCCCACGGCGGAGGACTGGGACGCGATGGCCCTGACGGTGCTCGCCGCCGTGCTGGATGGCTACGACGGTGCGCGCCTGCAGCGCGCTCTGGTGCAGGGCCAGGGCAGCAATGCCAAGCGCGTGGCTGACACCGCCGGTGCGAGCAATGGCCTGATGGGCCGCGGCCCGCAACTCTTTGTGCTGGATGGTTCGCCCGCGGCCGGAAGGACCCCGACCGAACTGGAGACGGCCTTGCGCGAGCAGATCGCGCGCATCGCGCGCGAGGGTGTCAGCGAGGCCGAGCTGCAGCGCGTCAAGACGCAGTGGATGGCCAGCGAGGTCTACCAGCGTGACTCCCTGTTCTACCGCGCGCGCAAGCTGGGCGCCAACGCCATGCTGGGGTTGCCGCTGGACGCGGATGACCGGCTGCTGGCCCAACTGCGCACCATCACTTCCCAGCAGGTGCAGAACGTCGCCACGCGCTATTTCGGCGAGGACACATTGACCGTGGGCGTCTTGCATCCGCTGCCGCCGGACCCGCAGCGGCGCGCGCGCCCCCGAGGAGGCCTGGGCGGTGGCAGGGATTTCTGAGCGTGCCACCGAGCGATGCAACCCGGCGCAAACCCAGGCGTGAACGGAACATGAACATGATGCAGAACAAATTCGCGGCGCTGCTTCTCGCGGCGCTGGTCGGTGGGCTGGCCGCGGTCTCGGCCCAAGCCGCCATTCCGATCCAGCACTGGACCCAGCCGGAAGGTCCGGGGCAGGGCGCCGAGGTCTGGCTGGTCGAAAGCCCGGCCGTGCCCATGGTCGACGTGCGGCTGGAATTCGATGGCGGCGGTCGGCGTGATCCGGTGGACCGCGCGGGCCTGGCGGAGGCCGGCACCCTGATGATGGGCAAGGGGGTGCGGGAATCGTCGGGCAAGGGCGGTCGCGAGCCTGCGCTCGACGAAAACGCCCTGGGCGAGGCTTGGGCCGACCTGGGTGCGATGTTCGGTGGCGATGACACCACCGATCGGGTGAGCTTCTCCCTGCGCAGCCTGACCGATCCGGACCTGCTGCAGCGCGCCGCAGCCCTCGCAGCTCGCGTGCTGGCCGAACCGGCCTGGCCCGAGGCGGTCTGGACGCGCGAGCGCGAACGCATGCAGGCGGCGCTGAGGGAATCCCTCACGCGTCCGGCCACCGTGGCTTCGCGCGCCTACCAGCGCGCGGTGTTCGGTGCCCACCCCTACGGACAGGCGATGACGGACGAGACGCTCGCCCGCATTGCCGTGGCCGACATGCAGGCCTGGCATGCGCGCACCTTCCTGGCCTGCCGTGCCAAGGTCAGCATCGTCGGGGCAGTCAACCGCGCGCAGGCGCAGGAACTGACGGCTCAGTTGCTGGCGCGCCTGCCCAGGAGTCGCGACGCCAAGGACTGTCCGTCCCTGCCACCCGTGCCCGAGGTGGCGTCTCTGGACAAGGCCGCCGACATCCGCATTCCCTTCGACGCCGCGCAGGCCCAGGTGTTTATCGGGCAGCCCGGCTTCAAGCGGGACGATCCGGATTACTTCGCGCTGACCGTGGGCAACTACATCCTGGGCGGTGGGGGCTTCGTCTCGCGCCTGACCGAGGAGGTGCGTGAGAAACGTGGTCTGAGCTACAGCGTGTACAGCTACTTCAATCCTGGCGCCCACGCGGGCAGTTTCACCATCGGCCTCCAGACCCGGCCCGACCAGGCGGATGCGGCGCTGAAGGTGGCGCGCGAGGTGTTGGCCCGATTCCTGGCCCAAGGTCCCACCGAGGTCGAACTCAAGGCGGCCAAGGCAAATCTGATCGGTGGGTTTGCCTTGCGCATCGACAGCAACCGCAAGCTGATCGACAACCTGGCCAACATCGCGGCCCATGACCTGCCGCTGGACTATCTGGACAGCTGGACCGAGCAGGTGAACAAGGTCACGGTGGCGGACATCAGGAATGCTTTCGCGCGCAAGCTGCGGGCGGACCGCATGGTGACCGTGGTGCTGGGCGGCAAGTGATGCGGCAGGGCAAACCCGCCGCGGCGCGCTCTCCGGCAGCGCAGCCCCGCAAGCACGAAGTGCGCATCATCGGCGGGCTCTGGAAGCGCAGCAAGTTGCCTGTCGCCGACAAGCCCGGCTTACGGCCCACGCCCGACCGCGTGCGCGAGACCCTGTTCAATTGGCTGGGCCAGGATCTCACGGGCTGGCGCTGCGTCGACGTCTTCGCGGGCAGCGGTGCGCTGGGGTTTGAGGCGGCTTCGCGCGGCGCGAAGGAAGTCACCCTGGTCGAGCAGGATACGGCCCTGGTCGCGCAGCTCCAGAAAATCAAGGAACACCTGAAGGCCGATGCCGCGGGTGTGCAGGTCATGGTGCGGCGAGGCGATGGTGTTGCCGCGCTGTCTGCCTGGTCGATGGCCAGCTTGGACCTCGTGTTCCTGGACCCGCCTTTTGACGCCCCGCTGTTCGAACCCGCCTTGCGGGCCGCTGCGCGCGTCGTGAAGGCCGGCGCTTACATCTACCTTGAGGCACCGTCCGAATGGACGGCCGAGCAATTGGCACCGCTGGGCCTCGTACCCTATCGGCACCTGAGAGCTGGGGCGGTGCACGCACACCTGTTGCGGCGCGCATGAGTCCGCGACCTGGGGCAGGCCCCGGGCCAGGGTGCGCGGTGCCGACTTATCATCCATCCCTTCCCGCGTGCACCGTGGTGCGCGTGTCCTGCAAGTGGTCTGACCAAGGGAGATTTCCATGGCAACCGGTACCGTACAACTGCACCGCGTGCTGCGCGCGCCGCCCGAGCGCATTTACCGCGCTTTCCTCGAACCCGATGCCCTGGCCAAGTGGTTGCCGCCTTATGGCTTTACCTGCAGTGTCGAACACATGGATGCACGCGTGGGCGGTAGCTACCGCATGGCCTTCAGGAATTTCGGTACGGGCCAAAGTCATGCCTTTGGCGGCGAGTACCTGGAATTGGTGCCGAACCAGAAGATCCGCTACACGGACCGCTTCGATGCCCCCGGTCCGGCCGGTCTGATGACAACGACCATCGTGCTCCGGGTCGTGTCTTGCGGCACGGAAGTGACGGCTACGCAGGACGGTATTCCCGAGATGATTCCCACCGAGATGTGCTACCTGGGCTGGCAGGAGTCGCTGGAGCAACTGGCGCGGCTGGTCGAGCCGGAAATTCACGAATAAGGCCTGCATGGTCACCCTGCAGGGGGCCTTGCCCGTGCGACCCACCCAGGACGAGCTGGCCGCCTTCCTGGCTAGGGAATTCCCCCAAGCGCCGTGCCGCATCGTGTCCCTGAGCGAGAGAGGCGCCACCCTGCGGCACGAGGTGGGTGTGGCGGAGTTGCGCCCGGGGGGACCGTTTCCGGGCCGACCATGATGGCTCTGGCCGATGTGTCCCTCTACGTGGCCATCATGGCCGAAGTGGGCCTGTTGCCGATGATCGTCACGACCCAGCTGAGTTTCAACTTCCTGCGCAAGCCCGCGGGCGACCGCGCGCTGATCGGCGTGTGCCGCTTGCTCAAGGTCGGGCGCACGCTTGCCGTGGGCGAGGCCACCGTGTATTCCGAGGGTCTGGACGAGCCCGTGGCCCATGCCGTGGGCAGCTACGCGATCCCGCCGCCGCGCTGAGGCTGAACGGCTTCAGCGGCGGGCCCACACCGGCATCAGCCGCCGCAGCGAATGCCGACGAGGTCAGCGCGGTGCAGGCAGCGCGCCGGCGATGGCAATGGTCGGCAGCGCGGCCGAGTCGCTGACGTGGAACTGGTCCACCGTGCGCGACAGCGCCTGCGCCTGCTGGCGCAGCGATTGCGCGGCTGCCAGCGCCTCCTCCACCAGCGCCGCGTTCTGTTGCGTGCCCTGGTCCATCTGCGAGATTGCCTGGTTCACCTGCGCGATGCCAGCGCTCTGTTCGGTGCTGGCTCCGCTGATCTCGGCCACCACCTGGGTGACGCGTTGCACGCCCTCGACGATCTCGCGCATGGTGTCTCCGGCCTGTTCCACCAGGGCGGTGCCCGCGCCGACCTTGCTCACGGAGTCATCGATCAGGCGTTTGATTTCCTTGGCGGCCTCGGCCGAGCGACCTGCCAGGCTGCGCACCTCGCTGGCCACCACGGCGAAACCACGACCCTGCTCGCCCGCGCGCGCGGCTTCCACCGCCGCGTTCAGCGCCAGGATGTTGGTCTGGAAAGCGATGCCATCGATCACGCTGATGATGTCGACGATCTTGCGCGAGGAGACGTTGATCGACTCCATGGTGCTCACCACCTGTTCGACCACCGCCCCGCCGCGTGCCGCCACGCCCGATGCCGACACGGCCAGTTCGTTGGCGCGCCGCGCGTTGTCGGCGTTCTGTTGCACGGTGGAGGTCAGTTCCTCCATCGAAGCCGCCGTTTCTTCCAGCGCGCTGGCCTGTGATTCGGTGCGGGCCGAAAGATCGCCGTTGCCCGCGGCGATTTCCGCCGAGGCGGTGGTGATGGAATCGGTGCTTTCGCGCACCTGGCGGACCAGACGCGCGAGGTTGTCTCGCATGAGCTGGATGGCGCCCAGGATGCTGGTCTGATCACCGGGCCGTGTGCGCACCTCCACCACGAGGTTGCCATCGGCGATCTGCTTGACGACCTCGGCCGCGTACTGCGGCTCGCCACCGAGCTGGCGTACCAGCGTGCGCAGCATGTCCCAGGCCAGCGCCACGATCACCAGCATCAGCACGGTGCCGATCGAGAGCAGGATGATCGTGTTGCGCCAGAAGGCCTGCTGGATGTCGTCGATGTAGTCGCCGTAGCCGATGATCCAGTCCCAGGGCTCGAACTTGATGATGGCGTAGAGCTTTTCGACTTCTTCCTTCACCCCGGGGCGCGTGCCCTTGGCCACCACGGTGCCGATGACCTTGCCCTGCAACGCCGCCCGGTAGCGCTCGCCAGCAGCCCGGCCCACGTTGGCGTCGACGATGCCAACGCGCTTGGGGTTCGGATGTACGTAGTTCACGTCGTCGGTGTAGCCGCGAACGAAGAAGTATTGATCGTTCTTGTGGAAGGCCCCGATGGCGCGTTTGGCCTCTTTCAGCGCGTCTTCGTGCGAGAGCTGACCGGATTTTTCCAGCTCATAGGCTTTTTGCGCGGCCGCATGGGCGAGCACGACCAGGGTTGAGAGTTGATTGGTGCGCTCCCGCATCATCGACTGGTAGAGCGTGGTCAGTGCCACGGCCGATAGCGCCAGCAGGCCCATCAGTGCCGCGCAGCACAGAAGGATGATCCGGGTGCGAAGTTTCATGCCTGTTCCGAAGATTTATGACAGATTTATGACACGATACAGCAAATTCGCGCCGCATCGCCATGGTGCATGGACGGCGCATGGGCTCAGGCCGTGGTCGGGCGTGGGCGGTTAGGATGGGCGCCTCCATGATTCCTGCGATGACGCCCCTGCCGAATGCCATCTGCCCCCTGTGCGGTGGGGCGAACCAGTGCGCGCCCGCCCGGGTGGGAACCTACGAGGTGGACTGCTGGTGCAGGACGGCGCCCGTCAGTGCCGCGGCCCTGGCCCGCATTGCGCCTGACCGCCGTGGCATGGCCTGCCTGTGCCCGCGCTGCGCCGCGCAAGAGAGTGGGCAGGACGGACAGGGCGGGACCGCAGCATCCTGAGCACGCGTTAGCACGCCCGCCCGCGCTCGGTTTCGTCGGCTCGAGCGCATCTGCGCTAGAGTCGGGGCCTTTCCACTTCCGGGGTCTCCATGTCCTTCGTCGCCGATACCGTGGTCGCGCTGGTCGCGCTGCTGCACGTCTACATTCTTGTGCTGGAAATGTTCCTCTGGGACAAGCCCGCCGGACGCAAGGCGTTCGGGCTGACCCCCGAGTTTGCGCAGTCGACCAAGGTGCTGGCGGCGAACCAGGGCTTGTACAACGGTTTCCTCGCCGCCGGCCTGTTCTGGGGGCTGACGCTGGGCCAGGACGGCACGGGCGTGAAGGTCTTTTTCCTCGCTTGTGTCCTGGTCGCCGGCCTGTATGGCGCGGCCACGGCCAGCCGCAAGATTCTGTTCGTCCAAGGTGTGCCGGGGGCGCTGGGTCTGATCCTGTTGGCCCTGGCCTGAGTCGAGGGTCGCGGCGCCTGTTTGGGTTGGGCGAGCAGGCCGTCGCGCGCAGGCTGATGCGGGCACGGAAGCGTCGTACACTGGACATGTATCAAATTGTTTCCGAATCTCCTCGTCCCATGTCCTCCAGCACCGATTTCCAAGGCCTGTTCGACGCCGCCCCGATTTCCCTCTGGCTGGAAGACTACAGCCAGCTCAAGCAGCTGTTTGACAGCTGGCGCGCCGAGGGCGTGGAGGATTTGGAATCCCATCTGCGCGCTGATCCGACGCGGTTGAGCACGTGCATCCGTTGCCTGAAGGTGCTGCAGGTCAACCAGCAGACCCTGCAGCAGTTCGGCGCGGAAACCCAGCAGGAATTGATCGACGCGCTGGACAAGGTGTTCAGCGATGACATCGAGCAGGGCATGGTGCGCGAGTTTCAGATGCTCTGGGACGGGGTGCTGGATTTCAGCAACCAGAGCGTGAATTACACCCTATCGGGCCAGCGGCTCGACATCCGCATCCATGTGCGCGTGTTGCCAGGACACGAGAGCCGCTGGGACCGCGTGATGGTCTCCTTGCAGGACATCAGCGCCTCGGTGCGGGACCTGCGACAGCTGAGTTTCAGCGAACGCTACGCGCGCAGCCTGTTCGAGCTGTCGCCCGTGTCCCTGTGGGTGGAGGATTTCTCGGGCGTGAAGGAATTGATGGACGCTGTGCGCGCCTCGGGCATCCAGGATTTCCGCACCTTCCTCGACGTTCATCCCGATTTCGTGAGCCGCTGCATGGCCAAGATCCGCGTGCTCGACGTGAACCAGCACACGCTGGCCATGTTCGCCGCGCGCGACAAGGACGAACTGATCAGTCGGCAGGATGATGTGTTCCGCGGCGAGATGCGGGCCTCTTTTGCCGAGCAGTTGATGGACCTCTGGCACGGCAAGCTTCACCAGGTGCGGGAAGTCGTCAATTACGCCCTGGATGGCGAGTTGATCAACATCCATATGCAGTTCGCCGTGATGCCCGGGCACGAGGCGGCCTGGGATCGTGTGCTCGTTTCCCTGGTCGACATCACGGCACGGCGCAAGGCCGAGGCCTACCTGGAATACCTGGGCACGCACGATTCGCTCACGCGCCTGCGCAACCGAGCCTACTACAACGAGGAGCTCAACCGCATGACACGGCGGGGTGTCTGGCCGATGAGCATTGTGGCCATGGACCTCAACGGCCTGAAGCAGGTCAACGACAGCCAGGGGCACGCGGCGGGTGATGCCTTGCTGCGGCGCGTGGGTGAAGTGCTGACCAAGGCCGGCGAGGAACTGCCCGGCATCTGCATGGCCCGCACCGGCGGCGACGAGTTCGTGGCCCTGATCCCCGGCGCGGACGAGCGCGCGGCCCAGCACCTGATGAGCCGCATCGAGAACATCATGGAGCTGAACAATCAGTTCTATCCCGGCCAGAAGCTCAGCCTGTCCATGGGTTACGCGACCTGCAAGGCGCCGGCCGAGGTGGAAGCGGCGATCCACCGTGCTGATCAACTGATGTTCCGCAACAAGAAGGACTTCTACGCGGAAAGTGGCCTGGACCGGCGGCAGTAGCCGATCCGCGAGGGACCCTCCCACGTCGTGGTCTGACCGGGGCGTCGCCGCGTGTGGCGCAGGCCGATGCCCCTGATGAAAATGTCCATGGCGCCGGCGAACCGGTCCCGACGCTGCCAGAATAGGCCACATCCCTTCCGCAACAAGGAGTCGTCGCCATGCCGCACGCTTACGCTTCCACCCTCAAGAGCTTCAAGACCGCCACCGGCAAGGCCGGACAGTTCTACTCGCTGCCCGAACTGGCGCGGCAATACCCCACCATCGCGCGCTTGCCGGTGTCCCTGCGCATCGTGCTGGAGTCGGTGCTGCGCAACTGCGACGGCAAGAAGGTAACACCCGAGCACGTGGCGCAACTGGCCAACTGGCGGCCCAATGCCCCGCGCACCGATGAAATCCCCTTCGTGGTGTCGCGCGTGGTGCTGCAGGATTTCACCGGCGTGCCCCTGCTGGCCGACCTGGCCGCCATGCGCAGCGTGGCCCAGCGCCTGGGCAAGGACCCGCGCCGCATCGAACCCCTGGTGCCGGTGGACCTGGTGGTGGACCACTCCATCATGGTGGACCATTACGGCAAGAAGGACTCGCTGGACCTGAACATGCGGCTGGAGTTCCAGCGCAACCGGGAGCGCTACGAATTCATGAAATGGGGCATGCAGGCCTTCGACACCTTCGGCGTGGTGCCACCCGGCTTTGGCATCGTGCACCAGGTGAACCTTGAGTATCTGGCGCGTGGCGTGCACCAGATGAAGGGGGTGGCTTCCAAGGACGCGCCTGTCTGTTACCCCGACTCGCTGGTGGGCACCGACAGCCACACCACCATGATCAACGGCATCGGCGTGGTCGGCTGGGGCGTGGGTGGCATCGAGGCCGAGGCGGCCATGCTGGGCCAGCCGGTGTACTTCCTGACGCCTGACGTGGTGGGCTTCGAACTGACCGGCCAGTTGCGCGAAGGCGTGACCGCCACCGACATGGTGCTGACCGTCACCGAAATCCTGCGCAAGCACAAGGTGGTGGGCAAGTTCGTCGAGTTCTTCGGTGAGGGCACGCGCACCTTGTCCGTGCCGGACCGCGCCACCATCGCCAACATGGCGCCCGAGTACGGCGCCACCATGGGTTTCTTTCCCGTGGATGAACGCACGGTGGACTATTTCACCGGCACCGGTCGCACGGGGGCCGAGATCGAGCGCTTTGAGGCCTACTTCAAGGCCCAGGGTCTGTTCGGCGTGCCCGGCAAAGGCGATATCGACTACTCGCAGGTGGTCACGCTGGACCTGGGCCAGGTCACGCCCAGCCTGGCCGGTCCCAAGCGACCCCAGGACCGCATCGAACTGGGCAAGGTCAGCAGCCAGTTTTCGTCGCTCTACAGCCTGCCGAACTCCGCCAACGGCTTCAACCGACCGGCCGAGACGCTGGATACGCGTTTCCCCGTCACCACCGGCGGCAGGGAGGTGACGATCGGCAACGGCGACGTGCTGATCGCCGCCATCACCAGCTGTACCAACACCTCCAACCCCAGCGTGCTGCTGGCCGCCGGGCTGTTGGCCAAGAAGGCGGTGGAGGCGGGCTTGAAGGTGCAACCGCACGTGAAGACCTCGCTGGCGCCCGGCTCCCGCATCGTCACCGAGTACCTGACGGAAGCCGGCCTGCTGCCCTATCTGGAAAAACTGGGATTCGCACTGGCCGGTTACGGCTGCACCACCTGCATCGGCAACGCGGGCGACCTGACGCCGGAGCTGAACGAGGTCATCACGCGCAACGAGTTGGTGTGTGCCGCCGTGTTGTCGGGCAACCGCAATTTCGAGGCCCGCATCCATCCCAACCTGAAGGCCAACTTCCTCGCCAGCCCTCCGCTGGTGGTGGCCTATGCCATCGCCGGCAACGTCAAGCGTGACCTGATGACGCAGCCGGTGGGGCAGGGCAAGGGTGGAAAGGATGTCTATCTGGGTGACATCTGGCCCAGCAGCGACGAAATCCACAAGCTGATGAAGTATGCAATGAAGGGCAAGGCCTTCCGCGAGAACTACGCCAAGGTGGCCAGCCAGCCCGGCAAGTTGTGGGAGAAGGTCGCGGGTGTCTCCGGCCAGACCTACACCTGGCCTGCGAGCACCTACATCGCCGAGCCGCCCTTCTTCCAGGGTTTCGCGCTGATGCAGGGCGCCAGCACGGCCGCGTCGGTGAAGGGCGCCAAGATCATGGCGCTGTTCGGTGACTCCATCACCACCGACCACATCTCGCCGGCCGGCTCCATCAAGGAAAGCTCACCCGCCGGGGTCTGGCTCAAGGCCAACGGCGTGCAGAAGGCCGACTTCAACAGCTACGGCGCGCGCCGCGGCAACCATGACGTGATGATGCGCGGCACCTTCGCCAACGTGCGCATCAAGAACCTGATGCTGCCCGCCGCCGCCGATGGTTCACGCGAGGAAGGGGGGCTCACGCTGTACCAGGGCGGTGGTACCGGCCCGGCGGTGAAGATGTCGATCTACGACGCCGCCATGCAGTACATGGCCACCGGCACGCCTACCGTGATCTTTGCCGGCGAGGAGTACGGCACCGGCTCCAGCCGTGACTGGGCTGCCAAGGGCACGCAACTGCTGGGCATCAAGGCCGTGGTGGCCAGGAGCTTCGAGCGCATCCACCGCAGCAACCTGGTGGGCATGGGCGTGCTGCCGCTGCAGTTCAAGGGCAGCGACTCGTGGCAGACCCTGGGCCTGACCGGCAACGAGACGATCGACGTGCTGCCCGTGCCGGAACTGACGCCACAGAGCGACGCCAAGCTGATCATCACGCGCGCCGACGGACGCCGCCAGGAAGTGACCGTGACACTGCGCATCGACACGCCCATCGAGGTGGACTACTACCGCAGCGGCGGCATCCTGCCCTTCGTGCTGCGCCAGTTGCTGGCCTGACACGCTAGCCTGGCCAGCCCTGAAGAACAAAGGCCCCGGTGATGAGCTGGGGCCTTTGCCGTGTCAGGTGAGCAAGACGGGGTTTGAAATGCCCCGGACCAATGTCTACCAGTTGCAGGGCCCCCAGGCGTTCATGTCGCCGCCCGAAGGGTCATTGAGCGCGACGGAGCCGGTGTTGCCACTGTGGTTGAAGCTGACGCATTGGTTGACGACATCATTGCCATAAATCCAGGCATTGGTCTTGCCCGTGCTGTCGGTGATGTTCATCTGTCCGTCAGATGCGCCATCCGTGTAGGTGTAGTGAAGATCGATGGTCGTTCCGGGCGCGACCGTGCAGGGGCCGTTTCTTTGTGTGCAGCTGGACGTGTTGGAGTTGCCGAAATAGACGTTGCCATGCTGCGGGTAGTGGGACTCGATCTGGAACGTCCAGTTGCAGCTGCTGTTGTTTGTGATGTGCCGGTAGCACGAGTAGAGCGGCGCCTTGGCTTGTGCCTGTTGTTCCGCCTTGTCCGTATGGGCGCAGCCTAGCAGCAGAACCGATGCGGCCGTCACGGCCAGAGTGCGTGCAGTCATGTTCATGAAATTTCTCCGCTGATTGAAAGGGCGGCGGCATTCTATGCAGAGGGGCATGCGCGGTGAAGGCACTTCCGGCTGTCAAAGCGCGCCCGCGTCACCGGGGGGGTAACGCGGGCGCTGCAAGGGCTCAGCGGCCTCAGCGGCGTTCGGCCATGACCCGGTCGGCCACCTCGCGCGGCGCCTGCGCGTAGTGCTTGAACTCCATGCTGTAGATGGCCCGGCCCTGGGTCAACGAGCGCAACGTGGTCGAGTAGCCAAACATCTCGGCCAGCGGTACTTCGGCGCGCACCAGCTTGCCGCCTCCCCCCGGGATGTCTTCCATGCCCTGCACCATGCCGCGGCGCGAGGACAGGTCGCCCATCACATTGCCCGTGAAGTCCTCGGGGTTTCCACCTCCACGGCCATCATGGGCTCCAGCAGCACGGGCGTGGCGCGGCGCATGCCTTCGCGCAAGGCCATGGCGCCAGCCATGCGGAAGGCGTTCTCGTTCGAGTCCACGTCGTGGTAGGAACCGAAGGTCAGCGTCACCTTGACATCGACCACCGGGTAGCCGGCCAGCACGCCGGCCTTGAGCGCCTCTTGCACGCCCTTGTTCACCGCGGGGATGAACTCGCGCGGCACCACGCCGCCCTTGATGGCGTCCACGAACTCGTTGCCCTTGCCTTCGGGCTGCGGTTCGAGCTTGAGCACCACGTGTCCATACTGGCCCTTGCCGCCGGACTGCTTGACGAACTTGCCTTCCACGTCTTCGGCCGGCTTGCGGATCGCCTCGCGGTAGGCCACCTGCGGCTTGCCCACGTTGGCGGCCACGCCGAACTCGCGCTGCATGCGGTCCACGAGGATCTCCAGATGCAGTTCGCCCATGCCGGAGATGATGGTCTGGCCCGACTCTTCGTCGGTGCGCACGCGGAAGGACGGGTCCTCCTGCGCCAGACGCGACAGTGCCACGCCCATCTTCTCCTGGTCGGCCTGGGTCTTGGGCTCCACGGCCTGCGAGATCACGGGCTCGGGGAAGACCATGCGTTCCAGCACCACCACCTGGGCCGGGTCGCTCAGCGTGTCGCCCGTGCTCACGTCCTTCAGGCCCACGGCGGCTGCGATGTCGCCCGCATAGACGGCGTCGATCTCCTGGCGCTTGTTGGCGTGCATTTGCACGATCCGGCCGATGCGCTCGCGCTTGCCCTTGACCGGGTTGTAGACCTGCTCGCCTGACTTCACCACGCCCGAGTAGACACGGAAGAACACCAACTGGCCCACGAAGGGGTCGGTCATGATCTTGAAGGCGAGCGCGGAGAAAGGCTCGTCATCCGAGGGATGGCGTTCCACGGTCTTTTCAGGGTCGTGCTCGTCCTGGCCCACGATGGCGGGGATGTCCAGCGGTGAGGGCAGGTAATCGACTACCGCGTCCAGCATGGCCTGCACGCCCTTGTTCTTGAAGGCGCTGCCGGCCAGCATGGGCACGATCTCGCCGGCGATGGTGCGTTGGCGCAGGGCGGCCTTGATCTCTTCCTCGGTCAGGGCCAGACCGTTGAGGTATTTGTCGAGCAGCGCTTCGCTGGCTTCGGCCGCGGCCTCGACCATTTTCTCGCGCCAGGTTTTGGCGGTTTCCTGCAGCTCGGCCGGAATGTCGGCATAGCTGAAGCGCACACCCTGGCTCGCGTCGTCCCAAACGATGGCTTTCATCTTGACCAGGTCGACCACGCCCTGGAAGCCGTCTTCGGCGCCCACGGGGATCTGGATCGGTACGGCGTTGCCTTTCAGGCGCTCGGCGATCTGGCGCTGCACGCGGAAGAAGTCCGCGCCCACGCGGTCCATCTTGTTCACGAAAGCCAGACGTGGCACGTGGTACTTGTTGGCCTGCCGCCAGACGGTTTCACTCTGCGGCTGCACGCCGCCCACGGCGTCATAGACCATCACGGCGCCGTCGAGCACGCGCATGCTGCGCTCGACCTCGATCGTGAAGTCCACGTGGCCGGGCGTGTCGATGATGTTGATGCGGTGTTCCGTGCCCGTGCCGGCCATGCCCTTCCAGAAGGCGGTGGTGGCGGCGGAGGTGATGGTGATACCGCGTTCCTGTTCCTGTTCCATCCAGTCCATGGTGGCGGCGCCATCGTGCACCTCGCCGAGCTTGTGGTTCACGCCTGTGTAGAACAGGATGCGCTCGGTGGTCGTGGTTTTGCCCGCGTCAATATGGGCACTGATGCCGATGTTGCGGACGTTCTGGATCGGTGTTTTGCGGGACATGATGAAGGCTCACTGAAAGGAGCCGGCCCGCATGAAAAGGAAAGCGGCCGGCCCGAAAAAGGGCGAGCCGCGTGCGCACGGCTCAGGGGGAAATGAGGGGGTATGCGACTTGGTACATCGGAATCTCCGCGAAGGGGGGCTATCTTAGAGCAAACGAAATGGTGGCGCTGGCGCCTTATTCAAGACCCTGTCCCAGGCCTGGCGAGTCGGCGGCAAGTTCGGCTTCACTCAGCGGGCCGAGGCCAGGGGGCGCTGGCATCCAGCCAGCAGTGCGCCCGTGCCCAAGGCCAGGGCCGAGAAGAGCAGGCCGCGCTGCAAGCCACCGACGCCATCAGCGATCCAGCCCACGATGGTCGGGCCGATGATCTGGCCTGCGGCGAAGACGATGGTGAACGCGCTGATGCCGGCGGACCAGTCGGAGGGCGGCAGGTTGTGGCGCACCATGGCGGTGGTCGAGGCCACGGCCGAAAGGAAACAGGCACCGAACAGCATGCCCGAGGTGAACACGGCCAGTGGTTCGGTCGTCCAGGCCGGCAGCAGCGTCGCCAGGCAGAGCAGCGCGTTCAAGAGGGCCAGCGACTGCCCGCCGCGAAAACGGTCGAGCATCCGCGCCCAGATGCGCGAGGAGGCGAAGGTCGCCAGGCCCAGCAGCGCGAAGAAGAGCGTGATGCCCCGCGACGCCATGCCACCTTCCCTGAGCAGGGCGACGACGAAGGTCATGTAGCCGATGTAGCCCAGACCGAACATCAGGTAGCCCAGAAGCCCGAATTTCAGCTTGCGCGCGTCGAATCCGCCGTGCGACGAGGCTTGTGCCGGAGGTGCGGGAATGTGCCGCGTCGGCAGCGCCATGACCACGCTGGCCAGCAGCGCCAGCGTGCCCAGCAGCCACCAGGCCCATTGCCAGGGGTGCGCCGCACCGTGATCGGCGGCGGCCTGCAGCACGGGCGGGATCAGCAGCGAGGTCGCCATGATGCCGAGGCCTGTGCCTCCGTAGTACAGCCCGAGCAGCAAGCCGACGCGTTGCGCATGCAGAGTCGCCAGGCGACTCACCAACAGACCGCCCGCGACGAAGAGCAAGGCGCTGGTGATGCCCGTCAGCACGCGCAGCGTGAGTTGCGCCGTGGTGTCCGTGACGAAGCCGGGCACGAAGCTCAGCAGCGCCGTGCCGAGGGCCCCAACGATCAGCACATGGTGCGCCGGGTGCCGGCGCATCAGCAGCGGCGTGGCCAGGGCGCCCAGCAGATAACCCAGGGCATTGCCGGTGTTCATGCCGCCCGCGATCAGGTAGGACCAACCCAGGTCGTCGCGCATCGGCGTCAGCAGCAGGGCGTACGAGAAGCGCGCGACGCCGAGTGCGATGGCTGTGCCCAGCGAGAGGGCCAGGGCGGTCAGGATGGGATGGCGCAGGACGAAGTCCCGCGCAGCGGCGTTCGGGGCGGGTGAGGGCTGCATGGGGCGGCGGTTCATGACAAGCAAGAAGCTTTCTTCAGGGGCACCGTTGCCCATCGTAGTGCAGCCGCAGGGGCAGTGGCCGCACCGCCCTCATTCCTTGACGATCCGGCGCGGGCCCGGCCCTTCTTCGGACAGCGAGTCCAGGGGGTTGCGCAACTTGCAGGCGCCCAGGGACAGGCAGCCGCAGCCGATGCAGTCGTCCAGCTGGTCGCGCAGCGCCTGCAGATGGGCGATGCGTGCATCCAGTTCCTGCTGCCAGCCTTTCGACAGCCGCGCCCAGTCGCGCGCGTTCGGTGTACGGCCTTCGGGCAGGGAGGCGATCGCCGCGCCTATGTCTTCCAGCGAAATGCCGATGCGCTGCGCCACCTTGATGACGGCGACGCGGCGCAGCACGTCGCGCGTGTACCGGCGCTGGTTGCCTTCGTTGCGCACGCTGTGGATCAGGCCCCGCGCCTCGTAGAAATGCAGGGCCGACACCGCGACGCCCGCGCGTTGGGCCACTTCACCAACGGAGAGGGGGCGGCCGATGTCCGCTGGGTCGAGTCTGGGCATGAACGTCCTTGACATGAAGTTAGGTTGAGGTTTTAACCTGCCTGCCTCATCACTGCAAGGAACCCCTATGTACGATCACCAAGCCGCCCTTCGCCAGCTCTACGAGGAGGGCTTCAACCAGGGGCGCCTGGAACTGCTGGAACACTTGTGCACGTCTGATTTCCTGGCCGCTCCAGGCGACAAGGGGGTGGCTGCGTTCGCGCAGGGCGTGGCGGCGCTGCGCGCCGGGTTCCCGGACGTGCGCTTTGACATTGAGGACATGTTCGGCGCCAGTGATCGTGTGGCCGTGCGCTGGCGCTTCGAGGCGACCCATGCGGGCATGTTCCAGGGCCATGCCGCCACGGGCCGCCGGGTGTCGCAGACTGCCAATGTGATCTATCAGTTCAAGGAGGGCAAGATCTGGCGCGCCTGGATCCAGGTGGACCGTCTGGGCCTCTTGCAGCAGATCAGTCCTTGAACACGGGCGCGCGCTTTCCCATGTTCGCCATCATCGCCTCGGTCAGATCCTGGCTCATCAACATGGCGGCGTTCCAGGTGGCGACGTAGTTCAGGCTGTCGGCCACGCTGTGGTCGCGGGCGTAGCTGATCATCTCTTTTGTGCCGCGGATGGACAACGGTGACTTGGCGGCGATGGTGGCAGCGATCTCCCGCACGCCGGCGTACAAGGCCTCGCGGCTGTCGAACACGCGGTTCACCAGTCCCATCTGGCGCGCTTCCTCCGCTTCGAAGCGGCGGCCGGTGTAGGCCAGTTCGCGGGTGATGCCTTCGCCCACCAGCCTGGGGAGACGCTGCAGCGTGCCCACGTCGGCGGTCATGCCGATGTCGATTTCCTTGATGCTGAAGTAGGCGTCCGCGCTGCAGTAGCGCATGTCGGCGCAGGTGATCAGGTCGATGGCACCGCCGATGCAGCCGCCATGGATGGCGGCCAGCACCGGCTTGCGGCAGCGCTCCAGAGCGGTCAGCGTGTCCTGCAGGTCCAGGATCAGGCGACGCAGCGCCTCGCGCGAGCGGCCATCGCAGTCGTTGTGGATCTGCGGCGCGATCTCCATCATCATCTGCAGGTCGATGCCCGCACAGAACAGCTTGCCTTCGCCCTGCAGCACGGCCACGCGGGCTTCGGGCGTGCGGTCCACCCACTCGAAGGCCCGGCGGATGTCCTGCCACATCGTGGCGTTCATCGCGTTCGCCTTGTCGGGCCGGTTCAGGCGCACGGTGGCGATGTGGGCGTCCAGCGAGATCGCGAGGGTTTCAAGCTGCATGGGGTCTCCTTGTGTGCGTGTCTTCTGCCTCTGGGAACATGCATGGTGCGCGAGCGCCTGTCACGGGGCTGCGTCACTTCGCGGTTCTTATTAGTCTGCACCGCAACCTTGAGGCTCACACCTCAAGGTTGTGTCTCCGGCATAACAAGCCATGCGGGCAATTGTTAGCCTCCACCGCGGTCCGTTTGTGTCTCCGGCATAACAAGCCATGCGGGCAATTGTTAGCCTCCACCGCGGTCCGTTTGTGTCTCCGGCATAACAAGCCCTACGGGCAATTGTTAGCCTACGACGCAACCTGGAAGTCTTTCAGACTTCCAGGTTGTCAATCAATCGGGTTTTGCCGAGCTTGGCGGCGCCGAGCACGACCAGCTTGTCTGGCCCGAAATCCTCGGGGCCTTGCGGGGCCTGCAGGTCGCGGCGCCGGCGCACGGTCAGGTAATCGGGCAACCAGCCACGCCCGCTCAGGGTCTGCAGGGCGTGCAACTCGATGGCGGCAGTGTTGTGTTCGCCGCGCTGCAGCGCGCTGGCCATGCCTTGCAGGGTGCGCGACAGTTGCACCGCCTCGGCGCGCTCCGCGGGGCTGAGGTAGCCGTTGCGCGAGGACAAGGCCAGCCCGTCGGCGGCGCGGCGGGTGGGGCCGGTGACGATCTCGATGGGCAGGGCCATCTGATTGACCATGCGGCGGATCACCATCTGCTGCTGGTAGTCCTTGGCGCCGAACACGGCATGGCGGGGCTGCACGATGTTGAAGAGCTTGTGCACCACGGTGCAGACGCCCGTGAAGAAGCCCGGGCGGAACTTGCCTTCCAGGATGTCGGCCAGCGCGCTCGGTGGCTGCACGGTGTAACCCTGGGGTTCGGGGTACAGCTCTTTTTCTTCCGGCGCGAAGACGATGTCGCAGCCCGCGGGGGCGAGCTTGGCGCAATCGTTCTCCAGGGTGCGCGGGTAGGTTCCGAAGTCTTCGTGCGGCAGGAACTGCAGGCGGTTCACGAAGATGCTGGCCACCGTGACATCGCCCAGCGGCCGGGCCTGCTCCACCAAGGCCAGATGCCCGTCGTGCAGATTGCCCATGGTGGGCACGAAGGCCGGGCGCTCGTACTTGCGTAGCGCCGCACGCAGCTCTGAAATTGTGTGTATCACTTGCATAAAGTGTCGATCGCCACAGACTAAGTGGGGGACACCGTGGAACCGGCTTTGCCGGGCCACTGGTGTCGCCCCCTTGAGGGGGAGGCGCCGCAGGCGCTTCGGGGGGGAGTCATGTCACCAGGCGTGTTGTTCATTGACCGGGAAGCGACCTTCCTTCACCGCCTTGACGTAGGTCTCCATCGCGCCGCGCACGCTGCCGGCGTCGGCCATGAAGTTGTGGACGAACTTGGGCATCTTGCCCAGGTTCATGCCCAGCATGTCATGCAGCACCAGTACCTGGCCGGCGCAGTCCACGCCTGCGCCGATGCCGATGGTGGCGCAGCGCGGCAGAGCGGCGGTGATCTCGGCGGACAAGGCGGCAGGTGTCATCTCCAGCACCAGCAGGGCGGCACCCGCGTCCTGCAGTTCGAGCGCGTGGCGCTTGAGCGTCTCTCCGGCCTCGCCGCGGCCTTGCACGCGGTAGCCACCCAGCGCGTGCACGGTCTGGGGCGTGAGGCCGAGGTGGGCGCAAACGGGGATGCCGCGTTCGACGAGGAAGCGCGTGGTTTCCGCCGTCCAGCCGCCGCCCTCAAGCTTGACCATGTGGGCGCCGGCCTGCATCAGCACGGTGGCGCTGCGCAGGGCCTGCTCCTTCGATTCATGGTAGGTGCCGAAGGGCAGGTCGCCGATGACCCAGGCCGTGCCTTGCACGCGGCGGATGCCGCGTGTCACGCTCTCGACGTGGTAGCGCATGGTCTCCAGCGTCACGCCCACGGTGCTCGACAGGCCCTGGCAGACCATGCCCAGCGAATCGCCGATCAACACACATTCCACGCCCGCCGCGTCGGCCACCGCGCCGAAGGTGGCGTCGTAGGCCGTGAGCATGGTGATCTTCTCGCCGCGCGCGTGCATCTCGTGCAGTCGCGGCAGGCTGACGGGCTTGCGGGTGGCGGGTGCGCTGGCCGGCGGCAGGGTGCCGTAGGGGGAAGCGCCGCCAGTGGCGGCGGTGGGGGATGCGCCAGTGTTGTTCGTCGGGGCCGTGCTGCTCACAGTTGTCTCCGGGGGTCGCGTGAGGCGCGAATGTAGCGCAATCGGCGCGCGGGGGTGAGCCCTCTCGGGCGCGCCGGTTTTTCTCAGGTCTTGCCCAGCGGCTGCTGCGCCGCCCGCATACCCAGGCGCTGCAGCAGCTGGAGGTCGGCATCGGTGTCCGGGTTGCCGGTGACCAGCAGCTTGTCGCCATAGAAGATGGAGTTGGCGCCAGCCAGGAAACAGAGCGCCTGGATGCCGTCACCCATCTGCTGCCGGCCGGCCGAGAGGCGCACGCGTGCCTTGGGCATGGTGATGCGCGCCACGGCGATGGTGCGCACGAAATCGAAGGGGTCCAGCGGGGCCTGGTCGGCCAGCGGCGTGCCCTCGACGCGCACGAGGTTGTTGATCGGAACCGACTCGGGGTAAGGATCGAGGTTGGCCAGTTCGGCGATCAGCCCGGCGCGGTGCCGCACGGTCTCGCCCATGCCCACGATGCCGCCCGAGCAGATCTTCACGCCCGCCTGGCGCACGCGCGCCAGCGTGTCCAGACGGTCCTGGTAATCGCGGGTGCTGATGATGTCACCGTAGAAATCGGGCGCGGTGTCGAGGTTGTGGTTGTAGAAATCCAGGCCCGCGTCGCGCAACTGCTCGGCGTGGCCGTCTTCCAGCATCCCCAGGGTGGCGCAGGTCTCCAGTCCCAGGTCCTTGACGCCGCGCACCAGCTCGGCGATTTTTTCCACATCTCGGTCTTTGGGCGCGCGCCAGGCCGCGCCCATGCAGAAGCGCGTGGCACCCGCGTCCTTGGCGCGCTGGGCGGCGAACAGCACCTCCTGCAGTTCCATCAGCTTGCTGGCCTGGACGCCGGTGTCGTAGGAGGCCGATTGCGGGCAGTAGCCGCAGTCTTCCGGGCAGCCGCCGGTCTTGACCGAGAGCAGCGTGGCAAATTCGATCTGCGTCGGGTCGAAATGCGCGCGGTGCACGGTCTGCGCGCGGTGCAGCAGTTCGGGAAAAGGCAGATTGAACAGGGCTTCGATGGCGTCCACGCTCCAGTGCTCGGCCTTGGGATGGGTCGGCGCCTTGGCTTTTGGCTTGTGCAGGGTGATGGTCTGCGCGACCACGGCTTGTTCGGTCGGGGAGGTGGCGTTCATGGACACGTGAGAAATCAGAGGGTGGGTGTGAGGAAGGTCGGCCTGGCCTCAGGCAGCAGGTCGGGGTAGTCGCGGCTGTAGTGCAGGCCCCGGCTTTCATGGCGGGCCTGTGCGCTGCGCACGATCAGCTCGGCCACCTGCACCAGGTTGCGCAACTCCAGCAGGTCGCGCGTGACATGGAAGCTGGAATAGAACTCCTGAATCTCCGAGTGCAGCAGGTCGATCCGGTGCGCGGCGCGTTCCAACCGCTTGTTGGTGCGCACGATGCCCACGTAGTCCCACATGAAGCGGCGCAGCTCGTCCCAGTTGTGCGAGATCACCACCGACTCGTCGGCGTCGGTCACCTGGCTGTCGTCCCAGGCTGGCAGGGTGGGCAGCGGCGCGGCCGGGTCACCGCGGATCGCGTCGGCCGCGGCGCGCGCGTAGACCATGCACTCCACCAGCGAGTTGCTGGCCAGGCGGTTGGCCCCGTGCAGGCCGGTGTAGGCCGTCTCGCCGATGGCGTAGAGGCCGCGCAGATCGGTGCGACCGCCCAGGTCCGTCACCACGCCGCCGCAGGTGAAGTGGGCGGCGGGCACGACGGGAATCCAATCCTTGGCCATGTCGATGCCGAGCTCCAGGCAGCGCGCGTAGATGTTGGGGAAATGCTCCTGCAAAAAGGCCTTGGGTTTGTGCGTGATGTCGAGGTAGACGCAGTCCACGCCGTGGCGTTTCATCTCGTAGTCGATGGAGCGCGCCACGATGTCGCGCGTGGCCAGCTCGGCGCGCGGGTCGTGTTCGGGCATGAAGCGCGTGCCGCCCGCTTCGGGGGCAGGCGCAGCAGCGCGCCTTCGCCGCGCACGGCCTCGCTGATCAGGAAGCTCTTGGCGTGCGGGTGGTACAGACAGGTCGGATGGAACTGAATGAATTCCATGTTTCCCACCCGGCAGCCCGCGCGCCAGGCGGCGGCGATGCCGTCGCCAGTGGACGTGTCCGGGTTGGTGGTGTAGAGGTAGACCTTGCCCGCGCCGCCCGTGGCCAGGATGGTGTGCGGGGCTGCGAAACTCTCCACGGTGTCCGTGGCTTCGTTCAGGGCGTACAGACCCAGGCAGCGGTTGCCGTCCTGGTCGCCGCCGAGTTTCGTCTGGGTGATCAGGTCGACCAGCACATGGTGCTCGAACAGCGTGATGTTGGGCTGCATGCGCACCTTGGTGCGCAGCGTGGCCTGCACGGCCGCGCCGGTGGCGTCGGTGACGTGGACGATGCGCCGCTCGCTGTGACCGCCCTCGCGGGTCAGGTGCAGGTGGCCGTCCTCGCGCGAGAAAGGCACGCCCAGCCCTTCCAGCCAATGGATGTTCTCCGCCGCGTGCTCGACCACGAAGCGCGTGGCCTCGAGGTCGCACAGGCCGGCGCCGGCGACCAGGGTGTCGTCCACATGCTGTTCCAGCGTGTCGCCCTGGCCCACCACGGCGGCGATCCCGCCCTGGGCCCAGCCGCTGGAACCATCGCTCAACTCGCGCTTGGTGATCACGGCCACCCGGTGCGTAGGCGCCAGATGCAGGGCGGCGGACAGGCCCGCCAGGCCGCTGCCCACGATGAGGACGTCAAAGGAATGGTGCGCGGGAGAGGTCACGGGCGGCTCGCGAGGAGGAATCGGGAGAGGTTCTGCGTGGCGCAGGCGGGGCACGAGGGCCGACTATAGACGAGGCCGGCGTCGGACCTCAGGTGGGCGTATAGCTCAGGCGCACGTAGATGGGCGCATAGGCCTCGGCCTGGGTGATCTCGATCAGGCTTTCCTTGGCCAGCTCCAGCAGGGCGATGAAGGTCACCACCAGCACGGGCACGCCCTGCGTGGGGTTGAAGAGCTTCTCGAACTCGACGAACTTGCGACCCTTCAGGGTCTTGAGCACGATGCTCATGTGCTCGCGCACGGACAGTTCCTCGCGCGTGATCTTGTGGTGCTGCACCAGCTTGGCGCGCTTGAGGATGTCGGCCCAGGCCCCCTGAAGATCGACGATGTGCACGTCGGGAAAGCGCGGTTGGATCGACTGTTCGATATAGACCTGAGCCTTGAGGAAGTCCCGCCCGTAGTGCGGCAGTTCCCCCAGGCGCGCGGCGGCCAGCTTCATCTGCTCGTATTCGAGCAGGCGGCGCACGAGCTCGGCGCGCGGGTCCTCGGCTTCCTCGCCTTCCGCGGCCTTCTTGGGTGGCAGCAGCATGCGCGACTTGATCTCGATCAGCATCGCGGCCATCAACAGGTACTCGGCGGCCAATTCAAGGTTGCGCTTGCGGACCTGCTCCACATAGGTCAGGTACTGGCGGGTGACCGCCGCCATCGGAATGTCGAGGATGTTGAAGTTCTGCTTTCGGATCAGGTAGAGCAGCAGGTCCAGCGGTCCCTCGAAAGCCTCCAGGAACACCTCCAGCGCATCCGGCGGGATGTAGAGATCCTGCGGGAGCTGGAACAGGGGCTCGCCGTAAAGACGGGCAACCGCGACATGGTCCACCACCTCCGGCATGCCGGATTCGGTGGCCGCCAGGACAGCGCCGTCCTCCAGGGCGTCGGAGGCGCGGGTTTGCGCTTCGCTCATGCGGCGAGGAGTCCGGTCACGGGGCGCTCAACGGGATTGCGGGCTGTCGCTGGTCTGGTAGACGTAGGGCTGCTGCGCCACGCGCGCGGCCTCGTAACCCTGCCAGGCCTGGGCGTCCACGGCCTGGTCCCACAGCAAGGCGCGTCCCTGGCGTTGCTGCGCTTCCAGCTCGGGCTTTTCGGCCTTGAGCTTCTGGATGAACTGGGTGGCTTCGGACTTGTAGTCAGGATAGCGGAACAGATGCATGGCAGGGACACCGGAAGAGGGAAGCGGACATTTTAGCGGGCCTCAGTCGGCGCCCGCGAGGGCCCGCGCCCGGTCCAGTCCCGCGGCGAGGTCGGGGCGGATGTTTTCCTCGGGCAAGCCGGCCAGCAGGCCGGCACGGCGGGCCATGTCCAGCGGCTGGTGGCTCAGGCCACACAGCACCAGGTGCACGCCCTGCCTGGCGCAGCTGCGTTGCAGGTCGCGCAGGGTGTCGGCCCCGGAACTGTCAATGTAGAGCAGATTCTTCAGATCCAGCACCAGCACCCGTGTCGTCGTGGCGGCCGTGCCGGCTTCCCCGAGCTGGCGTTCGATGTCCTCGATCAGCTTGACCGCGCCGAAGAACAGGGCACCGTAGAGCCGCCAGGCCAGGACACCGGGGCGGGCCTGGGGCACGGTTTCGGAACGGGTGAGGCTGGAGATGCGGTAGATGAAGGTCAGGCAGGCTGCGACCAGGCCCACTTCCACGGCCACCGTCAGGTCAGCCACCACGGTGAGGGTGAAGACCGCCAGCAGCGTCACCCGATAGGGCAGGCGGTACTGGCGCAGGTGTGCGAATTCGCGCCATTCGCCCATGTTCCAGGCCACAACCATGAGGATGCCCGCCAACGCGGCCAGCGGGACATGGCTGGCCAGGGGCGCGGCCACCAGCATCACGGCCAGCAGCGTCAGCGCATGCACCATGCCCGCGACGGGGCTGACCGCGCCGCTCTTGGCGTTGGTGACCGTGCGGGCGATGGTGCCGGTGGCGGGCATGCCGCCGAAGAAGGGCGTGACGATGTTGGCCACGCCCTGGGCCATCAGTTCCTGGTTGGGGTCGTGCCGGTCCTCGCTGGTGGAGCGGCCTGCACCCTCGCGGGCACCGGTGGGTGCGCCTTCGGGCGGCCGGGCGGCGCACACGCCGTCAGCGATGCGTGCGCACAGCAGCGATTCGATGGCGCCCAGCAGAGCCAGTGTGAACGCGGGCATGAGGAGGAAACGCACGCCATCCCAGCTGAAGGCGGGCCAGGCCAGGGACGGCAGTGTGGCGGGGATGCCGCCGAATTTGCTGCCGATGGTTTCTATGGGGAGATTCAGTGCCCAGGTGATCAGCGTGGCCAGGATCAGGGCCACGATGGTGCCCGGCACGACAGACAGGCGGCTGGCCGCGAACAGCACCCGGCTGCTCAGGACCCGGGTCTTGAGCGTGGCCCGTCCGTCGCTCGTGAGCCCAGGCAGGCCGCGCTGCCAGACAACCACCAGCGCGAGCGTGCCCAGGGCGATGCCCAGCGCCGCCGGGTTGACCGTGTGCAGGGTCAGGCGCAGCGCCTCGATCTGGGCGAAGAAGCCAGCGGGTGGGTGTTCCAGCGACAGGCCGAGGAAATCCTTGAGCTGCGAGAGCATGATCAGCACGGCGATGCCGTTGGTGAAGCCGATCACCACGGCGATGGGGATGAAGCGTACCAGGGTGCCCAGCTTGAACAGACCCATCAGGAACAGCATCAGGCCCGACATGACCGTGGCGATGAGGAGGTTGGCCAGACCGTGGCGTTCCAGAATGCCGTAGACGATGACGATGAAGGCGCCTGCCGGGCCGCCGATCTGCACCCGGCTGCCGCCCAAGGCGGAGATCAGGAAGCCCGCGATGACGGCGGTGAACAGGCCGGCCTCGGGCTTGAGGCCGCTGGCGATCGCGAAAGCCATGGCGAGCGGCAGGGCCACGATCCCGACCGTCAGCCCCGCGCCGACGTCCCGGGCGAAATGGGTGCGGGTGTAACCCGGCAAGGTCTCCAGCAGTTTGGGGCGAAAGGGCGCCAGGGACGCCAGCACGGTCGCCACTGCGCTGGTTTCGGTCTGGCCCTGCGGCACTGGCTTGTCCTTGGACATGGTGGGTCGGCCGATGGCCTAGGTCATGGCCTGGGTTTCTGGGGGTGGGCGGCGGCCTCGGAGGGGTGAGGCAGGTCCGGGCGCAGCAGCTCGGACGCTTGCCAATCCGTCTGCGCGGGGGGCGCCCAGCGGCCGCGCCGCAGGTCGTGCAGCAGCGGGCCGGCGACCAGCAGCGTCAACATCGCGGCCAGGGGCAAGGTGGTGGCGTACCCCCAGTGCTTGAAACCCAGTGCCCCGATCAGGCCGCCCATCAGGAAGGCTGTCACCAATAGCAGGTGGATGCGCAGCTTGGCCCGGTTGGCTCGCACCCGGCCCGGGATGGGCGAGCGGTTGGGATAGACCAGCTTGCCCAGCTCGATGCCGATGTCCGTCACCAGGCCGGTGACGTGGGTGGTCCGGATCTCGGCGTGCGAAACCTTGGTGATCACGGCGTTCTGCAGGCCCATCAGGTAGCACAGCAGCAGCACGGTCAGTGGCGTGAACAGGCCCGCGTGCGCCCAGGGCCAGGCCTGCAGCGAGGCCCCGAAGACACCGAAGATCAGCAGCAGAGCGGCTTCCAGCAGCAGGGGGCGGGCGTAGGCGCTGCGCAGTTGACGGCGGCGGGACCAGTTGATCATCAGGGACGTGGTCATGGCCCCGCCCAGGAAAGCCAGCAGGGCGGCCAGGCTGGCCAGCACCAGGGCCACATGGCCGAGCACCAGGTTGTCCGCGATGGACGACACCATGCCCGTGACATGGGAGGTGTACTGCCCGATGGCGAGAAAACCGCCCGCATTCGCCGCGCCGGCGATGAAGCACAGGCACAGGCCCAGGCGCAGGTTCACGCTGGGGGAGCGGTGGATGTCAGTCCACCAGAACGGCAGATGGGCGGGCCGGGGCTGGGGCATGCGACGCGGCACCATGGGCAAAAACACGGCGGCCAAGCGTGAGCACGAGTTTATGACAAGGGGAAACCCGCTTCCCGCCTTATCTTCGCGCGCGTGAGTCGGGGATTACCGTGCACTTTTTCACAGGCCTTGAAGACCCCCCCTTTGTGGGGATGGTCAGGGCGCGCTGGCTTGGTTACATTTATCCCAGCTGCTGTCACACGGCTATCTCAGGTGAACGGGGCATACCAGTGATCCGGTATGCCCCGTTTTCTTCGTCTGCCGTGCAGATTCAGTGCACCCGCATGCCGGGCTGCGCGCCAGGCCAAGGGGCCAGCACATGGATGCCGGGCTGGGCCTTTTCATCCGCGTGGCTGGCGGCCAGCACCATGCCTTCGCTGACGCCGAACTTCATCTTGCGCGGCGCGAGGTTGGCCACCATCACGGTGAGCTTGCCGATCAGGTCTTCCGGCTTGTAGGCGCTGGCGATTCCCGAAAACACATTCCGCATCCGGCCTTCGCCCACGTCCAGCGTCAGACGCAGCAGCTTGGTCGACCCTTCCACCGCCTCGCAGTTCACGATCTTGGCGATGCGCAGGTCGATCTTGGCGAAATCGTCGATGGTGATGGTGTCGGCGATGGGCTCTCCGCCAGGCAGGACTGCCTCAGGTTCCGGCGCGGCCGGCGGTTCGAACAGGGCCTCAAGTTGTTTGGCATCAACGCGCTGCATCAACGGCTTGAACTCATTGAATTTATGTCCAGGCGGAATGAAGTTGTCCGGATTGAATTTGTGCCCGGGCGGAATGAAGTGGGCCGGATCGAGAGGCAAGGCCAACTCGTCCCAAGTCATGTTGGGGCAGTTCAAGAATTGTTCTGCCTCAGAAACCAGCTTGGGGAGGATGGGTTTTAGAAAGATTGAGAGGGCTTTGAAGCCCGCAATCGACGAGGCACAAATTTGCGCCAGCTGTTCTTTGGCGACCGGATCGGTCGCGGCCGTTTTTGCCAGAAGCCATGGCTTGAAGCCATCAAACTCCTTGTTGATGGCATCCGCGACTTCCATGATCAAACGGACAGCTTTGCTGAATTCACGGCTGTCCAGTGCTGTCTTGATTTCGGCACTATGGGCTAAAGCGACGGCGAAACCAGCGGAGTCTGCGGGAACTGGCACACCTTGCAGGCTGCCCATCTTGATGGGCTGCATTTCGTTTGCAAAGTGCTTGGCGAAAAAGGGCGCGGTCCGGCTGGCGATGTTGACGTATTTGCCGATCAGATCGCTGTTAACACGGGCCATGAAGTCTTCAGCGTTGAAGTCGATGTCCTCGTTCTTGCCCGAGAGCTTGGCCGCGAGGTAATAGCGCAGCCACTCGGGGTTCATGCCCAGTGAGAGGTACTTCAGCGGGTCCAGGCCGGTGCCCCGGCTCTTGCTCATCTTCTCGCCGTTGTTCACGGTCAGGAAGCCGTGCACGAAGACACGGTCCGGCGTCTTGCGGCCGCTGAACTTCAGCATGGCGGGCCAGAACAAGGTGTGGAAGGTCACGATGTCCTTGCCGATGAAATGGACCTGCTCCAGCGCCGGGTCGGCCATGTACTGCTCGTAGTCCACGCCGGTCTTGTTCAGGTAGTTTTTCAATGAGGCGAGGTAGCCCACGGGCGCGTCCAGCCAGACATAGAAGTATTTGCCCGGCGCGTCGGGGATCTCGATGCCGAAGTAGGGCGCGTCGCGCGAGATGTCCCAGTCGCCCAGGCCTTCGCTCTGCGTGCCATCCGGGTTGGTGCGCACGGTGAACCATTCCTTGACCTTGTTGGCCACCTCGGGCTGCAAGCGGCCGTCCTGCGTCCATTGTTCGAGGAAGGCCACGCAGCGCGGGTCGGACAGCTTGAAGAAGAAATGCTCGGAACTCTTGAGCACCGGCTTGGCACCTGACAGCGTGGAGTAGGGGTTTTTCAGATCGGTCGGAGCATAGACGGCGCCGCAGACCTCGCAGTTGTCACCGTACTGGTCTTTCGATCCGCACTTGGGGCACTCGCCCTTGATGAAACGGTCCGGCAGAAACATGTTTTTCTGCGGGTCGAAGAACTGCTCTACCACCTTGCTGGAAACCAGGCCGTTGGCTTTGAGGTCCAGGTAGATCTCTTTGGCGAGCGCGTGGTTTTCAGGACTGTCGGTGCTGCTCCAGTTGTCGAAGGCGATGTGGAAGCCCTCGAGGTAGGGCTTGCGGCCGGCCGCGATGTCGGCCACGAACTGCTGCGGCGTCTTGCCGGCTTTTTCAGCCGCGATCATGATGGGCGCGCCGTGGGTGTCGTCGGCGCCGACGAAATTCACGTCGTGGCCCTGCATGCGCTGGAACCGCACCCAGATGTCGGCCTGGATGTACTCCATGATGTGGCCGATGTGGAAGTTGCCGTTGGCGTAGGGCAGGGCGGTGGTGACAAAAAGCTTGCGGGGCATGGGCATCCTTGGGTGCGTCCTCGGCGGGGAACCGGCGATTTTATCGGGCCGGTTTCCGAGGCCGCTGTTCTCCTGGCCTTGTCCCTCGTGTGGCCGGTGCAAGGCGGCCCCACCCAGGGCCATGGCGGGCCGGGGGGTCAGGCCGGCAGTGCCAGCCGCTCTTCGCGCCGCACGAGCGCGGCCGGGGCGGACCCGGTCAGGCCGGCGAGGGGTGTGCCCGTCGCGAGGCGGAAGGCGCCGACCGCCTGGGACAACACCCGGGCCTGCTGCTCCAGTGCCGCCGCGGCCGAGGCGGATTCCTCGACCAGGGCTGCGTTCTGCTGGGTGGTGGCGTCGATCTGCGCCATCGCGCGGTTGGATTGACCGATGTCCTGGTGCTGCTGGCGGCTGGCCTGGGCGATGCGGCCCATCAACGCGCGCATCTCCTCCACGTTCGCCACCATCTCTTGCATCGCCGTGTTGGCCGAACCGACCAGGGTCGCGCCGTGGTCGGCCTGGGCGACGCTGCCGGTGATGAGTTCGCGGATTTCCTTGGCCGCCGAGCCGCTGCGCCCGGCCAGCGCGCGCACCTCGCCAGCCACCACCGCGAAGCCGCGACCCTGTTCACCGGCCCGAGCGGCTTCGACGGCGGCGTTGAGCGCGAGCAGATTGGTCTGGAAGGCGATGCCCTCGATCACGTTGATGATCTCGAACATCTTCTTCGACGAGCGGTTGATTTCCGCCATGCTCGCCGTGACCGAGGCCATGGTCTCGCCGTTCTGCCGCACGATGTCCTTGGCGCTCTCGGTCAGGCCCTGCGCCTGGCCTGTGTGCGTGACCGTCTGCTCGATGATGCTGCCCAGTTGCTCCAGCGCCGCGCGGGTCTCTTCCAGCGCCGCCGCCTGTTGCATGGTGCGTTCCGACAGGTGCTTGCCGCCGCCCACGATCTGTCCCGTGGCACCGTGGATTTCGATGGCACCCACCCGGATCTTGTCGATCATCCCGTGCAGGCCCTGCACGACCGAGGCCAGCACCCGGGTCAGTTCACCCAGTTCGTCCTTGCGGTCGCTGCTCACGCGCACCGTCAGGTCGCCGTCGGCGACGAGGCGGCCCACCCGCAGGGCTTCGTGCAGGGGTTGCACGATCTGGCGCGCGATCAACAAGGCCAGCACCAGGCCGGCCGCCAGCGAGACCAGGGTGGTCAGGCCCAGCAGCCAGTTGGCCGTGACGCTGGTGCGTTCCAGGCGCGCTTCTTCCTCCGAGTAATGGACGTTGATCTCGTTCTGTAGATCGAGCATGCGCGCGTTGAGCGCGCGCAGCCCGGTCGTGATCCGGGCCTCGTCCCCCAGGCTCAGGGTCTGCCCATGTTCCGCCGCGTAGTCGCGCAACCGCGCGCTCAGCGCGCTCACCCAGGGGCTGTCGGCCTTGGCCCAGCCTTTGTCGGCGGCGATCTCGGCCACGATGTCCCGCAGCGCCTGTTCAATCTGGCGCACGGCCTCGGCGTGTGGGGCAAGGTGGGCGCGGTCGCGGTCGAGCGCAAAGGAAAAATTGGCGTCACGGGCAGCCACGGTCTGGTCATACATGCCGCCGTAGACCTTGAGGCGACGCATGGACTCCTTGGACGCGGCCAGGCCGAAAAAGCCCGAGCAGGCGATGAGCACGCTCAAACTCAGCAGCAGGCCGAAGCCCAGGAACAGTTTGGCGGTGACGGACAGGTTCTTGAGGGACATTTTTTCGGGCGGTTGGCGAGGGCGGATGACGAGTTCAGAGCGGCGTGAGAGGATGGCGTGGTGTTTGCGTGTGCGAGGGCGGCCGGTGTCAGGCCCAGTCGAAGAACTTGCGGATCGCTTCTTCCTGCTGCATGGCGTCTTTGTGGCCCAGGGCCATGAGCTCGCGGGTGAAGGCGGCTTCGAACAGCAGGTAGCTGGTCAGCGCACCGCTGTTGGCGCTGACCTTGCCGTGGTTCGTGGCCGAGGGGTCGGCGCCCAGCGCGCCCAGCAGCGCGCGCACCATGTGTGGCAGGTCCTGGGTGTGCTCGGCGGCGATCTGGTCGATGCGTTCCGAGGGGGAAATCACGAGAAGCTCGACCGGACGCAGGCTGCTGGCCTTGCGTGCCTCGCCGGGAATGAGGCTCAGGGTTTGGTTGATGCGCAGGATGCGTTCGATGTCCACGGCCAGCGAGTCCAGGAAGATGCTGGACATGGCATGGCCCGCGATCTGCGCGAGCGAGGGGTAGCTGATGGCTGGTGCCGGCACCAGGGTGTCGGCTGGCTCACTCATGCGGCCCGCGCCGATCACGAGGATGCGTTCCGCGCCCAGGTGGATGGCGGGCGCGATCGGCGCGGTCTGGCGCATGGATCCGTCGCCGAAGTACTCGATGTTGTCGTGGATGGGCAACGGCTGGGCCGGGAAGATGAAGGGAATGGCCGAGGAGGCCAGCAGGTGCTCGCGGGTGATGGGCGCGCGCACGGCCAGGCGCTGCGAGCGCATCCAGGGCTGCAGGTGTTGCGCCCCTTCGAAGAAGGTGACGTGGTTGCCCGAGCTGTAGCTGGACGCCGTGACCGCCAGGGCCTGCAGATGCCCCTGCTCGATCAGGCCAGGCAGGCGTTCCAGCGGGATCATGCGGTTGAGCAGCGCGGCCAGGGGGCTGTTGTCCAGCAGGGAGCGCGGCTTGATGCGCCGCCAGCGCGCCACCATCCAGCCCATGGAGATCAGGCTCATCCAGCGCGCGCCCGTGCGCAGCACGCTCAGGGTGTCCGCGCCGTAGACATGCCCGGCCTCGAAGTGCGACCAGACCCGCGACAGGCGGGTCACGGCGAGACGGAAGTCGTCGGCGCTGCAGGCCAGGGCCGCGGCGTTGATGGCCCCGGCCGAGGTGCCGGTGATGATGGAAAAGGGGCTGGGTTGCGGCGTGTTCTGCGGCGATCCGGGCGGAGGGGGCTGGTGCTTGCGACGCAGTTCGACGATGGCCTGCAGCACGCCGACCTGGTAGGCGGCGCGCGCGCCGCCGCCGGTCAGCAAAAGGCCCACATGGGGCAAGCCGTGGGTGGGAGCGGGGTTGTTGCCGTTGGCGCGGGTCACTTCAGCCATGGGCTTGCATTATGCGAGGGCGGGAAAACGATGGGAGCGGGATTTGGACGTCCGCAGCGGGCGGCCTTGACAGGCTCTAGACTACAGCCCTTTCCGCGACTCCAGCCGCAAGGCGCAACCAAGCAAGAACATGGCAGTGACAGAACAGGCCGTCCAGCAGGCCTTGCAACAAGTGGTCGACCCCAACACGGGCAAGGATTTCGTGTCGGGCAAGCAAGTCAGGAACCTCGCCATCGGCGCGGGCGCTGGCGGCAGCGACGTGTCGTTCGAGATCGAACTCGCTTATCCGGCCAAAAGCCAGCACCCGGCCCTGCGCGCGGCGCTGATCGCCGCCGTGCGGCGGGTCGAGGGGGTGAGCAACGTCTCTGTCAATATCCAGACCAAGGTCGTGGCGCACGCGGTCCAGCGCGGCGTGCAACTGCTGCCGGGCGTGCGCAACATCGTGGCCGTGGCCTCGGGCAAGGGCGGCGTGGGTAAGAGCACCACGGCGGCCAATCTGGCGCTGGCGCTGGCCGCCGAGGGCGCGCGCGTGGGCTTGCTGGATGCCGATATCTACGGCCCCAGCCAGACCATGATGATGGGCGTCTCGGGCCGGCCCGAGAGCACGGATGGCAAAACCATGAACCCCATGCAGAACCATGGCGTGCAGGTCATGTCCATCGGCCTGCTGGTCGATCCGGACCAGGCCATGGTCTGGCGCGGCCCCATGGCCACCCAGGCGCTGGAGCAGATGCTGCGCCAGACCAACTGGAACGATCTGGATTACCTCATCGTCGACATGCCGCCCGGCACTGGCGACATCCAACTCACGCTGTCGCAGCGCGTGCCCGTGACGGGCGCCGTCATCGTCACCACGCCACAGGACATTGCCCTGCTGGACGCGAAGAAGGGCGTGGCCATGTTCGAGAAGGTGGGTGTGCCCATCCTGGGCCTGGTCGAGAACATGGCCGTGCACATCTGCAGCAACTGTGGCCACATCGAGCACATCTTTGGCGTGGACGGCGGCAAGCGCATGGCGGCGGAACAGGGCATGCCCTATCTGGGCGCGTTGCCCCTGAGCATGCAGATCCGCATCCAGGCCGACAGTGGCAAGCCCACCGTGGTGGCCGATCCGGACAGCGAGGTCGCGGGCATCTACCGCAATGTGGCGCGCCAAGTCGCGCTGGCCATCGCCGCGCGCAACAAGGACTACACGGCCAAGTTCCCTGGCATCACGATTTCCAAAGACACCTGAGCTGAAGCCGGACCGCACGCTTTTCTCCGTGGATTGCCTGCTCACCACCGCAATGTACGGTGGCCACCACCCGCAGCCACGGCTGAAACCGGACACCCCGCCACTGCCATGAATCTTCTGGTTTCCATGCGCTACCTGGTCGCGCTCGACGAGCACAAGCACTTCGCGCGCGCCGCACAGGCTTGTTTCGTCACCCAGCCAGCGTTGTCCAACGCCTTGCGTGCGCTGGAGGAGGAATTCGGCAGCCCCATCGTGCGCCGCAGTCGCACCTTTGTCGGCTTCACGCCCGAGGGCGAGCGCTTGCTGGAGAGCGCTCGCCGCATGCTGCGCGAGGAACAACTGCTCAAGCAGGACTTGAAAAGCGTGGGCGGACGCATCCAGGGCCGGCTGGGCATCGGTGTCGTGCCTTCGGCCGAGCCGATCGCGGCGCGTTTCGCCGCGATGCTGCAGGCCCGTCACCAGGGCATCACGCCCGTGATGCGGTCCATGAGCTCGCAGGAAATCGAATCCGGCCTGGAAGACCTGACGCTGGACATGGGCCTGGGGTTCATCGAGCGTGTCCGCCCCGGCGCGCTGCAGTCCCTGCCCCAGTATGCCGAGCACTATTTCCTGGTGCGACGGATCGAGGTTGGCGCCGATGTTCCGGCGTCCGGCGCCGGCCTGCGTTTCGGTCCGCCCATGGACTGGCGCGAGGCCGCCGCCTTGCCGCTGTGCCTGATGAGCCCGGAGATGTACAACCGCCACATCCTGGACGGCGCCTTCGGGCAGGCGGGCATGCGGGTGCGGCCGGTGATGGAGACCAATTCCGTGCTCAGCCTGGCCCTGGCCGCGCTCAGCGGCTCGGTCAGCTGCATCATGCCCGGCGCCCTGGTGGGCGCGGTGCGCGCGTACGGTGAGTTGGAAGCCCGCCCCCTGGGCAACCCCACCATGCAGACGCCGATCGGTTTCATGGTACAGAACCCGGCGCGCAATACGCAAGACCGGCGCTCGCGTCCGCTGGAAGCCGCCTTGGCCCTGGCCCAGGACCCAGAATGGTTGAGCCACGCGGCCGCCCACAGCGGTGCCTTGCAACGCTGAGCATTCGGCGGTGGCGCGGATTCACCCTTGCCCGCCGTGGGCCTGGGCAAATCGGCTAAGGTAAGCGCCCATGACTATTTCCTTCCTCCGTTTGGGTGTCACCAACCTGCGGCGTGACTGGCGCGCCGGGCAACTGCGTCTTTTGTTGCTGGCCGTCACGCTGGCCGTGGCGACGCTGACGGCAGTGAGTTTCTTTGCCGACCGGTTGAACCGGGGCATGCAGCGCGACGCGCTGCAATTGCTGGGTGGCGACGCCGTGGTGGTCAGCGACCAGCCCACGCCCGCGGCCTTGCAGGCGCTGGCAGCCCAGCACGGCTTGCAGGCTTCGGCATCACTGGGGTTCCCCACCATGGCGCGGACCCCGGACGCGGAAGGCGGGACCACTCGCCTGGTCGCACTCAAGGCGGTCGAGGCCGGTTATCCCTTGCGGGGTCGGCTCACGGTCAGCGCCCGAGAGGGCGCAGCGCCCATCGTCACGAGCGACATCCCCGCTCCGGGAGAAGTCTGGGTGGACCCTGGACTGCTGGATGCCTTGGGCACCCATGTGGGCTCGGAGCTGCTGCTGGGCGAAGCCCGCTTGCGCATCACCCGTGTCATCGGCGTGGAGCCGGATCGGGGCGGTGGTTTCGTCAACTTCGCGCCGCGCGTGCTGATGAATCAGTCGGATCTGGCCGTCACCGATCTGGTGCAACCGGCCAGCCGGGTGAATTACCGCTACGCGGTTGCCGCCAAGGATGGCGCGGGCGAGGCCGAGGTGCGGCGCTTCGTCGCACAGGCCAAGGCCTGGATCGAGGCGGAACATGTACGCGGCACCCGCGTCGAGGCCCTGGACGGTGGCCGCCCTGAGTTGTCCAACACGCTGGAACGGGCAGAGAAGTTCCTGCAACTGGTGGCCTTGCTGGCCGCCCTGCTGTCCGCCGTGGCCGTGGGCCTGGCGGCGCGCGCCTTCGCCAATGCCCACCTTGACAGCTGCGCCATGTTGCGCGTGCTGGGCCTGTCGCAGGCGACCATCGCGCGCGCGCATGCGCTGGAATTCCTGCTGGTGGGCTTGGGCGGTGGCCTGCTGGGCGCGGCGCTGGGCTGGGTCGCGCACCATGTCTTCGTGCTGTTGCTGGCCGGCCTGGTGGACGCCGCGCTGCCCGCGCCGGGCTTGTGGCCGGTGGGCTTCGGCCTGGGCGTGGGCCTGACCCTGATGGCCGCCTTTGGTCTGCCGCCTGTGTTGCAGTTGGCGCGGGTGCCTGCGCTGCGCGTGATCCGTCGTGACGTGGGCGAGCCACGTGCGCTCTCGCTGGGCGTGTTGGGTCTGGGTCTTGCCGGTTTCGCCGCATTGTTGCTGGCCGCCAGCCGGGACTGGACCCTGGGCCTGATCACCGTGGGCGGTTTCGCCCTGGCCGTGGGCCTGTTTGCCTGCGCTGCCTGGGGCGCCGTGGTGGTGCTGCGCCGCGTGGTGCGGGAAGACCGGGCGCCACGCTGGCTCATCCTGGCCACGCGCCAGCTCTCGGCCCGTCCGGTCTATGCGGTGCTGCAGGTCAGCAGTCTCGCCATCGGCCTGCTGGCCTTGTTGTTGCTGGCCCTGCTGCGCACCGATCTGATCGACAGCTGGCGCAAGGCCACGCCGGAGAATGCACCCAACCGTTTCGTCATCAACATCCAGCCGGATCAGGCCCAGAACTTCCAGGCTGCTCTGGTGCGCGCGGGCGTGGCCGTGGACCACGACTGGTACCCCATGATCCGTGGCCGGCTGGTGGCCGTGAACGACCGGTCGGTGCAGGCCAGCGACTACCAGGACGAGCGCGCCCAGCGCCTGGTGGAGCGTGAATTCAATCTCTCCTACAGCGCGCAGGTGCCAGCACACAATCCCATCGTCGGCGGGCGCTGGACGAGTGAGGACCCCCAGGCGATCAGCATGGAAGACGGCATTGCCGATACCCTTGGCCTCAAGCTGGGCGATCGCCTGCGTTTCGACATCGCGGGCCTGCAGCACGAGACCACGATCACCTCGTTGCGCAAGGTGGATTGGGGCTCCATGCGCGCCAACTTCTTCGCCCTGTATCCGATGAGCAGCATGCCCGACCTGCCGGTGACCTACCTGGCCGCCTTTCGCGCGCCCGAGGGCAACAGCCGTTTCGACAACCAGCTCGTGCGCGAGTTTCCCAATGTCACCGTGGTCGACCTGAGCATGACCCTGGCCCAGATTCAGCAGGTGCTGGCCCAGGTCAGCCGCGCCGTGGAGTTCCTGTTTGGCTTCACGCTCGCGGCGGGGCTGATCGTGCTGTATGCCGCCGTGGCCTCGACGCGGGAAGAACGCGCGCGTGAATACGCCGTGATGCGCGCCGTGGGCGCCGGTGGCGCGTTGCTGCGGCAAATGCAGCGCGCTGAGCTGCTGGGCCTGGGCTTGCTGGCCGGCGTGCTGGCGGCCATCGTGTCTGGTGCGGTGGGCTGGGCGTTGGCGCGCTTTGTTTTCAATTTTGAGTGGGGGGGCAGTCTGTGGCTGTTGCCGGTTGGCGGTCTGAGCGGGGCCGCCCTGGCGCTGGGCGCAGGCTGGTGGGGCTTGCGCGCCGTGCTGCGCGCGCCGGTGGTGGATACCTTGCGCAAGGCGGCGGCATGAGCGCCGCGTCGGTGCGCCCTCTGTCAGCGCGCAACACAGCCCGCAGGGCGGAGGAGTTTCAATGAGCGGGATCGTCAAGCTCAACCAGATCGAGGAACCACCGCCGAAAAACGAGGCGGGCGAGTTCCTCTCGCCCTTCGAGTGGCTGGGCGGCGAGCACCGCGTGCAGGCGCTGGTCACCCGCTTCTATGAGCTGATGGACCTGGAGTCGGGTTATGCCGCCTTGCGCGCCGCGCACGGGTCCAGCCTGGACAACGCCCGGCAGCGGCTGTTCTGGTTTCTCTGTGGCTGGCTGGGCGGGCCGCAGCATTACGTGGAGCGTTTCGGCCATCCACGACTGCGCGCGCGGCACCTGCCCTTCAAGATCGGTGTGGCCGAGCGTGACCAGTGGGTGGCCTGCATGGCCCAGGCTATGGCGGAGGTCGCGGTGCCCGAGGCGCTGCAGGCGCGGCTGAAGAAGTCCTTCTTCGAGACGGCGGACTGGATGCGTAACACGCCCGGGTGAGTGTTGGCTCAGGCAGGGGGCGTGGTCCGTGGCGCTGGCGTCAAGCGGCCAGCACAGAGCTTGGTGGTCCGCTCCTCATGTGATTTTGCTGCGCAAAATCGAAATCGTCGGGTTCCCCCAAGCCCTGTGCTGGCCTTTCGACAGTCGTCTCACCTTGTCTGGGCCAGGTTCAGAAACCCCAACACCTCATCCAGATAGTCCGGGAAATCGCTGATCGCATGGTCACTTCCCTCCAGCAGGTGGCCGTGCTGCAAGCGCCCGTAGGGGTTGGCGTAATGTGCCAGCATTTCCTGCCAGTCCAGCACCTCGTCGCCCTTGGCGATCAGGGCGTAATAACGCTCGGGCCGGGTGATGGCCGGGACGGCCAGCGCCTGCAGCTCTTCCACGTACTCGGGCTTGAAGACGAATTTCTCGCTCGGATCGTGCCAACTCGTGTGTTCACCCACCTGCGTGGCCAGGTCGCGCGCCGCATGCACGGCGGGGTTGAGCACCACGGCGCGGCAGCCGGTCTGCTCGGCGATCCAGGTGGCGTAAAAACCACCGAGAGAGGAACCGATCACGGCCATGTCGGCCGTGGCGGGGCCGTGCGCATGCCGACGCGGCCAGTCGGCGATGTCGCGTGTCACCGCGTCCATGGCCTGCCGGGGCGAAGGCGGCAATTGCGGGCAGTGGAAGACGATGTGCGGCCAGTCACGCGCCATCCGTTCGCCCACCAGCCGGGCCTTGGTCGACTGCGGCGTGGAGCGAAAGCCGTGCAGGTAGAGCACATGGGTGGTAGGCGTGGTCGGCATGGGATCTCCAGGCGGTGGTCGGCGAGGGCAGGGACGGGGCCAGGGCGGTGTGGCGGAAAATCCGCATCTTGGAAGGATAATCCGCCCACTATGCCCCTGGTCATCGTCGAAAAACCCTCACTCTGGCAGCGCATCCTCTTCCTGTTCAAAGGTTTTGACGGACCGCTGGCGATCACCGTGCTGGTGTTGGCCTTCATCGGCTTGCTGACCATGTACTCCTCGGGCTACGACCATGGCACCCGCTTCGTCGACCATGGGCGCAACATGCTGCTGGCCGCAGGCATCATGTTCGTGGTGGCGCAGGTACCGCCCCACAGATTGATGACCATGGCGGTGCCGCTGTACGCCTTGGGCATGGCCTTGTTGATTGCCGTCGCCGTGTTCGGTATCACCCGCAAGGGCGCGCAACGCTGGATCAACGTGGGCATCGTCATCCAGCCCAGCGAAATCCTCAAGATCGCGCTGCCGCTGATGCTGGCCTGGTGGTTCCAGAAGCGGGAGGGGCAATTGCGGTCGACGGATTTCGCGGTGGCCGGTCTCCTGCTGCTGCTGCCGGTCGGGCTCATCATGAAACAGCCGGATCTGGGCACCTCCCTGCTGGTCTTCGCCGCCGGTTTCTCGGTCATCTATTTCGCGGGTCTGAATTGGCGTGTCATTGTTCCGCCGCTGGCGGTGGGGCTGTTCGTGGTGCTGGTGCTGGTGGTGTTTCAGACGCCGCTGTGCGCCGATGGCGTGAACTGGCCGATCCTGCATGACTACCAGCAGCAACGGGTCTGCACCCTGCTTGACCCGTGGCGGGATCCGCTGGGCCGGGGCTTTCACATCATCCAGGGCATGATCGCCATTGGGTCGGGCGGCTTCTTCGGCCAGGGGTACATGCAAGGCACGCAGACCCACCTGGAGTTCATTCCCGAGCGCACGACGGACTTCATCTTTGCCGCCTTCGCCGAGGAGTTCGGCCTGATCGGCAGCCTGGTGCTGCTGGTCGCTTTCCTGTTCCTCGTGCTGCGCTGCCTGGTGATCGCGATGGACGCGCCGACGCTGTTCTCGCGCCTGCTGGCAGGTGCGATCACCATGATTTTCTTCACCTACGCCTTCGTGAACCTGGGGATGGTCAGCGGCATCCTGCCCGTGGTGGGCGTGCCCTTGCCTTTCATCAGTTACGGCGGCACGGCCATGGTGACCTTGGGGCTGGCGCTGGGCATGATGATGTCGATCGCCAAGACCAAGCGCCTGGTGCAGAGCTGAAGCCGAGGGCATTCCCGCACTG
Source organism: Hylemonella gracilis (assembly GCF_004328645.1). Lineage (GTDB taxonomy): Bacteria > Pseudomonadota > Gammaproteobacteria > Burkholderiales > Burkholderiaceae_C > Hylemonella > Hylemonella gracilis_B. Next base: position 3,753,298 of record NZ_CP031395.1, on the reverse strand, counting down.
GCTGTGCAGATGCGGCGCGGCCTCTAAAATGGCCGGATGATCTCACGCGAACCCACCCTGGAACGTTTGACCGTTGCCCGCGAGCTCCTGCTCACGCCCTTCGGTCTGGATGAATCGCACCTCCTGCGCGCTTTGTCCGAAATCCGCGCCCACCGGGTGGATGACGCCGATCTCTACTTCCAGTACACCCGCAGCGAGGGCTGGAGCCTGGAGGAGGGCATTGTCAAGACAGGCAGCTTCTCCATTGATCAGGGCGTGGGCGTGCGTGCCGTGAGCGGCGAAAAAACCGCGTTCGCCTATTCCGACGACATTTCCGAGGCTTCCCTGCTGGACGCGGCGCGCACGGTTCGTAGCATCGCGGCGGCGGGCAAATCCGCCCGGGTCAAGGCCGCCGAGCGCAAGATTGCCGGCTCCCGCACGCTGTACCCGGGCGATGACCCAATCGCCAGCCTGGACAGCACGGCCAAGGTGGCCTTGCTGGAAAAGGTCGAGAAACTGGCGCGTGCCAAGGATCCGCGCGTCGTGCAGGTGATGGCCGGTCTGGCGGGCGAATATGACGTGGTGCTGGTGGCCCGCGCCGACGGGACCCTGGCGGCGGACGTGCGCCCCCTGGTTCGTCTGTCGGTGACGGTCATTGCCGAGCAGAACGTGAGCGGCACGGTCCGCCGAGAAATGGGATCCTCTGGTGGCGGCGGGCGTTTCGGCTTGGCCTATTTCGACGAGGAGATGATCACCCGCTACGTGGACGAGGCCGTGCATGCGGCCCTGACCAACCTGGAGTCGCGTCCCGCGCCCGCAGGCGAGATGACCGTGGTGCTGGGGGCTGGCTGGCCTGGCATCCTGCTGCACGAGGCCATCGGCCACGGCCTGGAAGGTGATTTCAACCGCAAAGGATCGAGTGCCTTCAGCGGTCGCATCGGCCAGCGCGTGGCGGCCAAGGGCGTGACGGTGCTGGACGACGGCACCATCGCCGACCGGCGCGGTTCGCTCAACGTGGACGACGAGGGCAATCCGAGCCAGCGCAACGTGCTGATCGAGGACGGCATCCTGAAGGGCTACATCCAGGACAGCATGAACGCGCGCCTGATGAAGACCGCACCCACCGGCAACGGCCGGCGCGAGAGCTACGCCCACATTCCCATGCCCCGCATGACAAACACCTACATGCTGGGCGGCGACAAGACCCCCGAGGAAATCGTGGCCAGCATCGACCGTGGCCTGTACGCGACCAACTTCGGCGGCGGGCAGGTGGACATCACCAGCGGCAAGTTCGTCTTCTCGGCCAGCGAAGCCTTCTGGGTCGAGAAGGGCAAGATCCTCTATCCCGTCAAGGGCGCCACCCTGGTTGGCAATGGCCCCGACGCGCTGACGCGCGTGACCATGATCGGCAATGACATGGCACTGGACAGTGGCGTGGGCACCTGCGGCAAGGAAGGCCAGAGCGTGCCCGTGGGCGTGGGCCAGCCCACGCTGCGCATCGACGGCCTCACGGTCGGCGGCACGGCGTGATGGTTGTCCGCCCCCGACTCTCGCTGACTTCGTGTAGCTCGCATCCCCCTCAGGGGGCGACGCCAGTGGCCCGGCAAAGCCTACTCCCCGGCGTCCCCCGGCTAGGCTTTTGAATTTTTTGTGCTAGAGTGCCCGCCATGCAAGCCGTTCGCGCGTATTTTTATTTTTACTTTTGGTTCTCTGTCCCCGGCGGACGAGAGGCGCTGACGCGAGCTTAAGCAGACACAGACCCCTCACCAAGAACCGCCGGAGCTGAAAAGCCCCGGCGGTTTTTTTGTGCCTTGTTTTCAACCAGATACACCCACTCACCTTCTTGGAGCCCTTGATGAACGCCACCACCGAGACTTGGTATGCGCAGCCTGCCGACAAGACCAGCCGCATCGACAACGAACGCATCAAGGACATCACCGTGCTGCCCCCGCCCGAACATCTGATCCGCTTTTTTCCCATTGCGGGAACACCGGTGGAGGCCTTGATCGCCAAGACCCGGCAGACCATTCACCGCATCATGGCGGGCAAGGACGACCGCCTGCTGGTCATCATCGGTCCCTGTTCCATCCATGATCCGGCGGCGGCAGTGGAGTACGCCAAGCGCCTGAAGGCGCAGCGCGAGCAGTTCAAGGACACGCTGGAGATCGTGATGCGGGTCTATTTCGAGAAGCCGCGCACCACCGTGGGCTGGAAGGGCCTGATCAACGACCCCTACCTCGATGAGAGCTACCGCATCGACGAAGGCCTGCGCATCGCGCGCCAATTGCTGATCGAGATCAATCGCCTCGGCCTGCCTGCCGGCAGCGAATTCCTGGACGTGATCTCGCCCCAGTACATCGGCGACCTGATCTCCTGGGGCGCCATCGGCGCGCGCACGACAGAAAGCCAGGTGCACCGCGAACTGGCCTCGGGCCTGTCCGCGCCCATCGGTTTCAAGAACGGGACGGACGGCAACATCCGCATCGCTACCGACGCCATCCAGGCTGCTTCGCGCGGCCACCATTTCCTGTCCGTGCACAAGAACGGGCAGGTGGCCATCGTGCAGACCCAGGGCAACAAGGATTGTCATGTCATCCTGCGCGGCGGCAAGGCGCCCAACTACGACGCCGAGAGCGTGGCCAAGGCCTGTGCCGATCTGGAGGCCGCCAAGCTGCCCACCACGCTGATGGTGGATTGCAGCCACGCCAACAGCAGCAAGCAGCATGAAAAGCAGATGGACGTGACGCGCGACATCGCGGGCCAGATCCGCAGCGGTTCGCGCCGCATCTTTGGCGTGATGCTCGAAAGCCACCTGAACGCCGGTGCCCAGAAGTTCACCCCGGGCAAAGACCAGGCGGGTGACCTGGAGTATGGCAAGAGCATCACCGATGCCTGCCTGGGCTGGGACGATTCGGTGGAGGCTTTGCGGGTGTTGTCGGAGGCGGTCTCCGCGCGGCGCGCGGCCTGACATCGTCCCACTGCCCTGGCCCGCAGGCTGGTGCCGGTTCAGGCCATGGCCGGCGCAGCCAGGGCCTCCAGCAGCTTCTGGTGTACTCCGCCGAAACCTCCGTTGCTCATGCAGAGGATGTGGTCGCCAGCGCGCGCCACTGCGGTGACTTGGCGTACCAGTTCGTCAATGTTGTCGGCCACCTGGGCGCGGGCGCCCATGGGCGCCAGCGCCTCACGCGCGTCCCAGCCCAGGCCGCCCGTGTGGCAGAAGGCGAGGTCCGCGTCCTCCAGGCTCCAGGGCAATTGGGCCTTCATGGTGCCGAGCTTCATGGTGTTGCTGCGCGGTTCGAACACGGCCAGGATGCGCGGCGATGAGGTGCCGCCTTTCGGGCCGATCTGGCGCCGCAGGCCGTCCAGCGTGGTGCGGATGGCCGTGGGATGGTGGGCGAAATCGTCGTAGACGGTAATGCCGCCTCCCACACGTGGCACCACGCCGCGCATCTCCATGCGACGCTTGACGTTTTGGAACTCGTGCAGGGCCAGCGCAGCCTGGGCGGGCGTGACGCCCACGTGCTCGGCGGCGGCGATCGCCGCGAGCGCGTTCAACTGGTTGTGCACACCACCCACCTGCCATTGCACGTGGGCAACCGACGCGCCGTGCCGCAGCACCTCGAAATCCTGCGGTTCGCCCTGGGCCTGGAAGTCGCTGCTGGCCGCGCCGAAGCTGCGCTGCTCGCTCCAGCAGCCCTGGTGCAGCACCCGGGTCAGACTTTCCTCCAGGCCGTTGAACACCACCCGTCCACTGCCGGGCACGGTGCGCACGAGGTGATGGAACTGCCGTTCGATGGCGGCCAGGTCGTCGAAGATGTCGGCGTGGTCGAATTCCAGGTTGTTCAGGATGGCCGTGCGCGGGCGGTAGTGGACGAACTTGCTGCGCTTGTCGAAGAAGGCGGTGTCGTATTCGTCGGCTTCGATGACGAAAAGAGGGCGGTGTTGTTCGGGCAGCGGCTGGCGAGACGGCTGCGCCCTCTGCTGCGTGTCCCCCGACCGCTGCGCGGTCTCCTCCTTGACCTCCGCCGAGGGCGCAGCCGTCTCGCAAGCCTTGTCTCTGTTCGGCATGCCACCCAGGCGAGCGGAGATTCCGAAATTGAGAGGAACACCGCCCACCAGGAATCCCGGCTGCAGGCCTGCGTGGTCAAGAATCCAGGCCAGCATCGACGTTGTCGTCGTCTTGCCGTGCGTGCCTGCCACCGCCAGCACGTGGCGACCTTGCAGCACGTTTTCGGCCAGCCATTGGGGGCCACTGGTGTAAGGTGCGCCGCTGTCGAGGATGGCTTCCATCAGGGGGAACTTCGGTGTACCGTCCGCAGCGCGGGCGCGGCTGACCACGTTGCCAATGACGTACACGTCGGGTTTCAGCGCCATCTGGTCCGCGCCATAACCTTCGATCAGATCAATGCCGAGCGCCCGGAGCTGGTCACTCATGGGGGGATAGACGCCGCTGTCGCAACCGGTGACTTTGTGGCCCGCTTCGCGGGCCAGGGCCGCGACACCGCCCATGAAGGTGCCGCAGATGCCGAGTATGTGGATGTGCATGACGCGATGCTAGCTCAGGCCTGGCACCGTTCCGGGCCACTTTGGCTAAAATCGCAGCAACCGCCAGCACCTGGCGCGGAGCACATGATGGCAAGTCTTTCTTCCATTGGCATTTCGGGTTTGCAGACCGCGCAATTGCGGCTGGACAGTTCCGCGCACAACGTGGCCAACATGAACACGCGCGAGTTCAGACGCCAGACCGTGACGCAGCAGGACCTGCCGGATCTGGGCGGGACACGTGCCAGCGTGGGTCAGGCCTCTGAAGAAGGCGTGGCGCTGGAGCGGGAAGTGGTGGACCAGATGTCGGCCACCTATGCCTTCAAGGCCAATCTGAAGACCATTCAGACGCAGGACGACGTCCTGGGCTCCTTGCTCGACGCCAAGGCCTGACTGACCCGGTGGCGCCAATACGCCAGCGCTCCTGCCACCACGTGGTCTTCGCGGCGTCGCCGCGTGGCCACTGAAACCGGCGAGAATGGCCGCCGCATTTCCACAAGTCGATCCATGACCGCCATCCCCGCCACTGCGGCTGCTTTTCCCGCGTCTTTTGCCCCATCCTCCGGTGCCATGCGCCCGCAAACCCGGGGTGAGGAAATCGCCAACAGCGTCAGCCACGGGCTGGGTGCCCTGGCCGCACTGGTCGCCATGCCGGTGCTGATCGTTTACGCGAGCCTGGACGGTACGGCGACCGATGTCGTCGGCGCGAGCATCTTCGCGGCCACCATGCTGCTGCTCTACAGCGTCTCGGCGCTGTACCACGCCCTGCCGCAAGGGCGGGCCAAGCGTGTGTTCATGCGCCTGGACCACGGGTCGATCTACCTCTTCATCGCCGGTAGCTACACCCCTTTCACGCTCGGTGTCCTGGGGGGCGTCTGGGGCTGGAGCCTGTTCGGCGTGGTGTGGGGCCTGGCCGCCTTCGGGGTGATCCTGAAGGCGGGCCATTGGCTTTCGAGCCAGTGGCTTTCCACCGGCCTGTACCTGCTGATGGGCTGGTTGGTGCTGGTGGCTGCCGTGCCCATGCTTGAGCGTGTGTCGCCCGCTGGCCTGGCTTGGCTGGCGGCGGGTGGCCTGGCTTACACCTTGGGCGTGGTGTTCTTCGTGCTCGACAACCGGGTTCGATACGCACATTTCATCTGGCACCTGTTCGTGCTGGCCGGCACCGCCTGTCATTTTTTCGCAGTGCTCTGGCACGCGCGCTGAGGACCAGACCCCCAGGGCCAGGCGGCACAGGACAACGGAGGCACCCATGAGGACCTTGCACAAGACGGCCTGGACCCTGGCTCTGCTGCTCGGTCTGGCCCTGCTTTACCTGTTGTTCTGGCCGGTGCCGATCCAGCCCCGGGCCTGGCTACCGGCAGCGGACCTGGGGTATGTGGAGCCGCATGCCGCCAACACCCGGCTGGCGGACCTGCACAAGATCGATCTGCATGGCGAAGAGGGACCCGAGCACGTGTTGACCGGCCCGGACGGCAAGCTCTACATCGCGGTGGCCAGCGGCAAGATCCTGCGCATGGAGCCGGACGGTGGAAAGCTGCAGGTGTACGCGAACACGGGTGGGCGTGTGCTGGGTTTCGACTTTGATGCCGCAGGCCGTCTGATCGCCGCCGACGCCATGCAGGGCCTGCTGTCCATTGGACCCAACGGCCAAGTCACGCTGTTGACCGACCGGGCGGACGCTGTGCCCATCCGCTACGCCAATGCCGTGGTGGTGGCGAAGAGCGGCAAGATCTATTTCAGCGATGCGTCCACGCGTTTCGCCCCGCGCGACTGGGGCGGCACCTTTGAGGCCAGCGTGCTGGACATCCTGGAGCAGGCCGGCACGGGCCGTGTGCTGGAGTACGACCCCGCCAGCAAGGCAACCCGCGTGGTGGCGCAGGGTCTGAGCTTCGCCAACGGCGTGGCGCTGAGCACGGACGAGCGCAGCCTCTACGTGAACGAAACCGGTCAGTACCGCATCTGGAAAGTTGCCATTACGGCACAGGCGCTGGATCTGGCTTCGCTGGCGAAAACCGTGGGCGCGCAAATGCAAGCCAGCACTGAAGCCACGGTGCTGTTCGACAATCTGCCCGGTTACCCGGACAACCTCATGCGTGGCCTGGACGGTCGCATCTGGGTGGGCCTGGTCAAACCGCGCAATCCCAAGGTAGACCAACTGGCATCCAAGCCCTGGCTGCGCAGCCTGACCTTGCGTTTGCCACGTGCGCTCTGGCCCATCCCCAAAGCCTATGGCCATGTCTTTGCTTTCAACGAGGCGGGTCAGGTGGTGGTGGATCTGCAGGATCCCAGTGGCCGTTATCCCGAAACCACCAGTGTCACCGAAACCCCGGATCGCCTCTACGTGCAAAGCCTGCACGCGCGCGAACTGGGGTGGTTGCCCCGCTGAGCCGTTCAGTGGGTGACGGTCTATCGATTCGGAGCCCCTCGCCTTGTCCGCACAAGGACAGGGTCGAGCGACAGGGGTGACAATCCGCGCCATGCATGCTCAAGATGAAATCGCGGCGACCGCGGCGCGCATGGTGGTGGAAGAAGGGCTGGAATACGGACCGGCCAAGCTGCGTGCCGTGAAGGCGCTGGGTCTGCCGCAGCGCACGGCTTTGCCGGACAACGACGCATTGGAAGACGCCGTGCGCGACTACATTGCCGTGTTCTGCGCGGACACCCAGCCGCGCGAACTGTTGGCTCTGCGGCGGCTTGCCCTGCAATGGATGGAGCGGCTGGCCGATTTTCAACCCCATTTGATGGGCGCGGTCTGGCGCGGTACCGCGACACGCTGGTCGGATGTGCACCTTGACCTGTTCTGCGAGGACGGCAAGGCAGCCGAGATCGCCCTCATTGATCTTGGCCTGCCCTACGAGTCACGCAGCGCGAACGGCTTGCGGCACAAGACGGTGGATGTGCTGAGCCTGCACGCGCCTTGCCGCGAACTCGGTGAGCTCAGCGGTGAATCGGTGGTCGGGGTGCACCTGCGCATCAACGACCTGGACGACCTGCGCGGCGCCCTCGTGCCCGATGCCCGTGGGCGTGCCCCAGAGGACCTGTCCGGGCCTTGCGGGAGCTGGTGCAAGCGTCGGAAACGCAGATCTAGAAGAGGTGACCATGGAACGCAGGCATTTTCTGTACGCCGGGGCGGCGCTGGCTGCCGCTGGAGCGGGCGCCACCTGGGCCTGGTGGCGCGCACAGCCGCAAGCCATGACGGCGGGTGTCATGGCGCAGTTCTGGGGGCTGACGCTGGACACGCCGCAAGGCGAACGCCTGGCGCTGGGCGGTTTGCGTGGCAAACCTCTGCTGGTGAACTTCTGGGCTACCTGGTGTCCGCCTTGTGTGGAGGAGTTGCCTTTATTGAATGCCTTCTACCGTCAAAATTCTGCCAAAGGATGGCAAATTGTTGGTATCGCCGTGGACAAGCTGGCGCCTGTCCAGGCATTCATGCAACGCCTGCCGCTGGACTTTCCGGTGGTGCTGTCGGGTGCGGAGGGCTTGAATCTGAGCCAGCAATTGGGCAATCAAGCCCGGGGATTGCCATTTACCGTGCTGGTCGGTGCAGATGGCGTGATTTTGAATCGTAAAATCGGTAAGTTGTCCGAAGCCGATCTGGCGAAGTGGCAGGAACTCGGGTAGAGTCCCGCCTTCGCCGAAAAACGGCCCCTGTTTCTTTTGCCTTTGTCGCCTGTTGTTGGCAAGTTGCCAGTGATGTGCCGCGAGATTGAGGCAATATCAATCACGTTGTTGGAGTTTTCATGGATTTGCGCAAACTCAAGACCCTGATCGATCTGGTGTCTGATTCGAACGTCTCTGAACTGGAAATCACCGAAGCCGAAGGCAAGGTGCGGATCGTCAAGGGCGGCGGCGCGATGGTGCAGGCTTACGCGCCAGCCCCGGTTGCGATGGCGCCTGCCGCGGCGCCGGTTGCCGGAGCTCCCGCAGTGGCAGCGCCAGCCGCCGCGCCGGCAGCGGCGACGGGTCACACGGTCAAGTCACCCATGGTCGGTACCTTCTATCGCTCGGCCTCGCCTGGCGCCAAGTCTTTTGTCGAGGTGGGTCAGGCCGTGAAGCAGGGCGACACGCTGTGCATCATCGAAGCCATGAAGATCCTCAATGAGATTGAGGCCGACAAGTCGGGCACCGTGACGCAAGTCCTGTGCGACAACGGTCAGGCCGTGGAATACGGGCAGCCCCTGTTCATCATCGAATAAGGCGGTCGCCTCATGTTCAAGAAAATCCTCGTCGCGAACCGCGGCGAAATCGCCCTTCGTATTCAGCGAGCCTGCCGTGAGCTCGGCATCAAGGCTGTGATGGTCTATTCCGAGGCCGATCGCGAAGCCAAGTATGTGAAGCTGGCCGAGGAGGCCGTCTGCATCGGCCCCGCCCCCTCGCGTGACAGCTACCTGAGCATGCCGGCCATCATCTCGGCGGCCGAAGTGACGGACGCCGAAGCCATCCACCCCGGTTACGGTTTTCTGTCCGAGAACGCCGATTTCGCCGAGCGCGTCGAAAAGAGCGGCTTCCAGTTCATCGGCCCCACGCCCGAGTCCATCCGCATCATGGGGGACAAGGTCTCGGCCAAGCAGGCCATGATCAAGGCAGGCGTGCCCTGCGTCCCCGGCTCCGAGGGCGAACTGCCGGACGATCCGGTGCAGATCAAGCGCATCGCCAAGGTCGTAGGCTACCCCGTCATCATCAAGGCGGCGGGCGGCGGCGGCGGGCGTGGCATGCGCGTGGTGCACACCGAGGCGGCCCTGGTGAACGCCGTGCAGATGACCAAGGCGGAGGCCGCCGCGGCCTTCAACAATCCAGCTGTCTACATGGAGAAGTTCCTGGAGAACCCGCGCCACGTGGAAATCCAGATCCTGGCCGACAAGCACAAGAACGCGGTCTACCTGGGCGAGCGGGACTGCTCCATGCAGCGGCGCCACCAGAAGATCATTGAGGAAGCGCCGGCGCCGGGCATCCCGCGCAAGCTGATCGACAAGGTCGGTGCGAGCTGCGTGGCCGCCTGCAAGAAGATCGGCTACCGCGGCGCGGGCACCTTCGAGTTCCTCTACCAGGATGGCGAGTTCTACTTCATTGAAATGAACACGCGCGTGCAGGTGGAGCACCCGGTGACAGAACTGATCACGGGCATCGACATCGTGAAGACGCAGATCATGGTCGCGGCTGGCGAGCACCTGCCCTTCACGCAGAAGGACATCCAGATCCGAGGCCACGCCATCGAGTGCCGGATCAACGCCGAAGACCCCTTCACCTTCGTGCCGTCGCCGGGCCGCATCACCATGTGGCACGCGCCGGGCGGGCCTGGCGTGCGCGTGGATTCGCACGTCTATACCAACTACTTCGTGCCGCCGAACTACGACTCCATGGTCGGCAAAATCATCGTCCACGGCGATACCCGCGCGCAGGCCATGGCCCGCATGCAGACCGCGCTGGGCGAGACGCTGGTCGAAGGCATCAGCACCAACATTCCGTTGCACCGCGAACTGCTGGCCGACGCCAAGTTCATGGAAGGCGGCACCAACATCCACTACCTGGAAGAGTGGATGCGTAGTCATAAAAGGTAATCCCCTGAGGCGCTGACGCGCCTTCCCCCTGAATGCGCCAACCTTCGGTGACAGGGGGCGCTCCCAGTGGCCCGGCGAAGCCGGTTCCACGGGAGCCCTGGTTTGGGGTCGTTGCTGTTCCGCCGTTTTCTCTTCCTTCATTCCCCCGCCTCATGCACGAACTCCGCTTGCTCTGTCCTGAAGACCGCGTGGAGGTGTTGGGTGAGGCGCTGGATGCGCTGGACGCCTTGAGCGTCAGCGTGGAGGACGCCGATGCCCAGACCGACGCCGAGCGGGCTTTGTTCGGCGAGCCGGGCATGCCGCCGCCGGCGGCAGGCTGGCAGCGCTCGCGCATCGTGGCCTTGTTTCCCTCCGAAGCGGCCGCACGCGAAGCCGCCGCCTTGTTGCAGGCGCAGGATTTTTTCGCCAATTGCCAGTTGCTGGGCTTGGGCGAAGTGCCGGAGCAGGACTGGGTGCGCCTGACGCAATCCCAGTTCGCGCCGGTCGAGATCACGCCGACGTTCTGGATCGTGCCCACCTGGCACGAACCCCCCGCGCAGGCGCGCGAGCTTATCCGCCTGGACCCCGGCCTGGCCTTCGGCACCGGTACCCACCCCACGACCCGCATGTGCCTGCGTTGGATCGCCACGCATCCGTTGCGCGGCCTGCGCGTGCTGGACTACGGCTGTGGTTCGGGCATCCTGGCGATCGCGGCGGCCAAGTTCGGCGCGACCGACATCGATGCCCTGGACATCGACGAGGCCGCGGTGGCCTCGACCCGACTGAACGCCGAGGCCAACGGTGTGAGCTTGCGGGCTGGCCTGCCGGACGCAGCCCGGGGCGACTATCCGGTCGTGCTGGCCAACATCCTTGCAACGCCGCTCAAGGTGCTGGCGCCGCTGTTGATCGCGCGCGTGGCCCAGGGTGGTTCGCTGGTGCTGGCGGGCATCCTGGAACGCCAGGCGGACGAACTCAGCGCCGCCTACGCAGTGCACCTGCCAGCGGGCAGTGCCCTGACCGTCGCCGACCGCGAGGACGGCTGGGTGCTGATGACCGCGAAGCTCTGAACGGCCTGCAGCCTTCCTCGCGCGCGGCGGGCCTGGCGGCAAGGCGCGCCTCTACAATCGCCCGGACATGAGCCTCATCACCCGTTGCCCCTCTTGCCGCACCATGTTCAAGGTTGCGCAGGATCAGCTCAAGGTCTCGCAAGGCTGGGTCCGTTGCGGCCAGTGTGAGCAGGTGTTTGATGCGACGGCTCATCTGGTGCAGGAGCCACCTGCCTTGACCACGCCGCTGGCCACGCCGCCGTCTGGCGCGGGGGCCGCCCCAGCCCCAGCGGCCGGCGCACTCCCCAGAAGTTGGGAAGACGAGATGGTGGAAGCCGAGTTTGGCGACCTCGCCGCGCCGCACGACGCGCCGCTGGAAGATTTGCAGCTCGAAACCCCCGACGCATCCGCCTGGCGTGAGCCAGGCTTCACTGAGGACCTTGAGGGCTTGCCTGCGCCGCGGGCGGCCGAACCGCCGCCGCGACCGGATGGTGGGGGTTTCCCCGCGCCGTCCGCGCCCTTGCCCCGGTCCGCAGCCGCGGCGATGGCCGGTCCTTACGAAGCGGCATACCGGGGCCCGTCTCAACCGCTGCATCCTGCCGGGCAGGCGTCGGCGTCGGCGAGTTCCGGGCCCGACGGCCAGGAGGCGGAGGCCTTGTCCTTCATGCGCCGATCGCGCTGGCGCCATCCTGCGGTGCGCGCGCTGCTGCTGGTGTTGTGCTGTCTGCTGTCCCTCGGCTTGCTGCTGCAGGTGGCGCGCCATGAGCGCGACCGCATCGCGGCCCGGGAACCCGCCCTGCGCCCCTGGCTGCATGTGCTGTGCGAGCAACTCGATTGCACGGTGGAGCCTTTGCGCCAGATCGAATCGGTGGTGATTGATGGTTCGGCCTTCAGCAAGATCCGCGACGAGCTCTACCAGCTCAACCTGACCTTGCGCAACAAGGCGCCGGTTGATCTGGCCTTGCCTGCGGTGGAACTCGTGCTGACGGACGTGCAGGACCAAGTGCTGATCCGCCGCGTGCTGCTGCCGCAGGAGCTGGGCGCCGGGTCGGGCACCGCTCAGGACGACGTGCCGCGCACCCAGGGCACGAGTCGCCTGATCCGCTCGGGCAATGAGTTCCAGGCCACGGTGCTCATGGAGATCAGGAACGGCAACGGCGGTGCCAACCGCGCCGCAGGTCCTGGCCTGGAAGGCAGAGTGGCGGGGTACCGGCTGCTGGCCTTTTATCCCTGAGTGCTTGCGATCATTTCATTCATCAACAATCCAATCCAAGAGAAAAGAGCATTCCATGGCGGCACTGATCTGTGGTTCCCTGGCTTTCGATTCCATCATGAACTTCGAGGGGCGTTTTGCCGAGCAGATCCTGCCGGACCAGCTGCACATCCTCAATGTTTCCTTCCTGGTGCCCACGCTGCGGCGCGATTTTGGCGGGTGCGCTGGCAACATCGCCTACGCCCTGCGTGCGTTGGGCGGCGTGCCCCTGCCGATGGCCACCGTCGGCAACGATGGCGCGGGCTATGTGGAGCGCCTGAACAAGCTGGGCATCGCCACCCGTTATGTGCGCCAACTGCCCGAGACCTACACGGCGCAGGCGCTGATCATGACCGACAAGGACAACAACCAGATCACGGCCTTTCACCCTGGCGCGATGACCCAGGCGCACGTGACCCGCATCGAGCGCGACGGCCCCGGCATGCAGGACGTGAAGCTGGGCATCATCTCGCCCGATGGACGGGACGCGATGCTGGAGCATGCTGCCCAGTTCAAGGCCGCGGGCATCCCCTTCGTCTTCGATCCCGGCCAGGGCCTGCCCATGTTCGACGGCAAGGAACTGGCGCATTTCATCGAACTGGCAGATTGGGTCACGGTGAACGACTACGAAGGCAAGATGCTGTGCGACCGCACGGGCTTGAGCCCGGCGGACATCTCTCGCAAGGTGCGCGGTCTGGTCATCACCCTGGGCGCCGAAGGCAGCGAGGTCTGGATCGATGGCGAGAAGGATTGGATCGCGCCGACCCCGGCGGCCGCCATTGTTGACCCGACGGGCTGCGGTGATGCCTACCGCGGGGGGCTTCTTTTCGGTCTGGAGCGTGGCTGGCCTCTGGCCAAGGCCGCGGCCTTGGGTAACCGCCTGGGCTCGCACAAGATTGCCTTTCGGGGGCCGCAGAACTATCCGGTGGACACCGCGAAGTTCGGCCTCTGACCCACGGCGCAACCCGCGCGACACGGGGCGCAAGGAGTCCGTGCCCCATGCAATGTGCCGAGGGCGCCTTCAGTTTGAAGACGACGGCCCTGGGACCTTGAGTTGCGCCCAGTCCGCCTCTGTCGCGACCTGGGACGCCACGCGCAGCTGCTTGCGGCGCGCGCTGGTGCCATGCAGCAGCGACACGCCCGACTTGGGAATGCCCAACGTTCGCGCCAACCAGATCCGCAGGGCTTCATTGGCTTTGCCGTCCACGGGCGGGGCGTGCAATCGCACCGCCAGAGCGCCGTCAAACAAGCCCTGGATCTGTGTAGTGGACGCGTTCGGCATGACGCGGATGTCCACCAGCACGGAGCCGTCTTTCTGCGGATGCAGAAAGGAGGGGGCGGGAGCGTGGTGGGCCTGCGCCGGGTTTCGGTCCATGCGTCGGGAGCGTCCAGGAAAAGAAAAAGCCTGTCGCCCTTGCGGGCAACAGGCTGACACGGCAGGCCTCGTTCAGGGACGGCTGGCCGTGGGGAAGGGCCATGCGGCCTGCGGGTTCAACGTGGTTTGAGCCACGGGCGCCGCCGGCGCAGCAACAGGCTTCGCAGGCGCAGCGGCAGGCTTGGCGGCGGCCTTTTTCGCGGCGGCCTTCTTGGCAGCAGGCTTTTTCGCGGCGGGCTTCTTGGCAGCAGCCTTCTTCGCCACGGTCTTCTTGGCAGCGGCCTTCTTGGCAGCAGCCTTCTTGGCCGGAGCCTTCTTCGCCACAACCTTCTTGGCCGGAGCCTTCTTCGCGGCGACCTTCTTCACAGCGGCCTTCTTGGCCGGAGCCTTCTTGGCAGCAGCCTTCTTGGCCGGGGCCTTCTTCGCTACGACCTTCTTGGCGACGGCCTTCTTAGCCGGGGCCTTCTTAGCGGCGGATTTTTTCGCCGGAGCTTTCTTTGCAGTTGCCATTTCGATTCTCCTTGATCAAGTTACAAAGAGCACTTCATGCGTTTGTTGGTGTACATGAAGCGATTCATGGCGCTGGGAACCTGTGGAAGGAACCCAGCGCCATGAACGGGGTGGCACGGACACCCGCAGCTCTTCTGTCGAGAGCGGTCGGGAGTCCATGCGATTCGTGAAGCCATAGATTGATTTGCTTGCCTGTTGCCTCAGTCCCAGGACAGTGCGCCGCCGGACTGGTACTCGATGACGCGGGTCTCGAAGAAATTGCGCTCTTTCTTCAGGTCGATCATCTCGCTCATCCAGGGGAAGGGGTTTTCCTCGTTGGGGAAGAGCGGTTCCAGGCCGATCTGGGTGGCGCGCCGGTTGGCGATGTAGCGCAGGTAGCCCTTGAACATGGAGGCGTTCATGCCCAGCACGCCGCGCGGCATGGTGTCTTCGGCGTAGCGGTATTCCAGTTCGACAGCCTTCTCGAACAGGCTGCGGATCTCGGTCTTGAACTCAGGCGTCCAGAGCTGCGGGTTCTCCAGCTTGATCTGGTTGATCAGGTCAATGCCGAAGTTGCAGTGCATGGACTCGTCGCGCAAGATGTACTGGTACTGCTCCGCGGCACCCGTCATCTTGTTCTGGCGGCCCAGGGCCAGGATCTGGGTGAAGCCGACGTAGAAGAACAGACCTTCCATCAGGCAGGCGAAGACGATCAGACTCTTGAGGAGCGTCTGGTCGGTTTCCAGTGTGCCGGTGTGGAAGTTGGGGTCCATGATCGCGTTGATGAACGGGAGCAGGAACTCGTCCTTGTCACGGATGGACTGGACTTCCAGGTAGGCGCTGAAAATCTCGGATTCGTCCAGACCCAGCGATTCCACGATGTACTGGTAGGCGTGGGTGTGGATGGCTTCCTCGAAGGCCTGGCGCAGGAGGAATTGGCGGCATTCCGGCGCCGTGATGTGGCGGTAGGTGCCCAGCACGATGTTGTTGGCCGCCAGCGAATCCGCCGTGACGAAGAAACCCAGGTTGCGTTTGATGATGCGACGCTCGTCTTCCGAAAGACCGTTCGGGTCCTTCCAGAGCGCGATGTCGCGGTTCATGTTCACTTCCTGCGGCATCCAGTGGTTGGCGCAGGTGGCGAGGTATTTTTCCCAGGCCCACTTGTACTTGAACGGTACCAACTGGTTGACGTCGGTCTGGCCATTGATGATGCGCTTGTCAGACGCCTTGATGCGATGCGCACCGGAGGGCGCGGGCGAGGCGGATTGAGGAGCGGCGATCGCCGTGTCGCCGAGCACATGCGCGCTGACCTGCCGGACTGGCTGCATCGGCGTCGCAGCAGGCGACGGAGACAAACGGGCCGCACCAGCGGCGGGGGCTGGCGATGTGGGTTTGACTTCTTCGTCCCAGGACAACATAGAGAGATCCAATTCCTGAATTATGTGAGCAGCGATCTGAATTGCAAAGTGTTCATTCACACCGCCGCTCGTTTTGTTGCTCTATTGCATCGCGCGTCGCGCTACGCATCGCACCCCTCGCGTGAGTGGCGAGGGTGACCGCGCACTCAAGTGCATGCGTCGTGCACGACAGAGGTCGCGCACCACGTCTTCCTTTCACTGGCAGGCTTCGCAGCCCGGGTCATCGATCGCGCAGAACTTGATGTCGGTGGCAGCGACGGCCATCTGCGACTGCGCGGCGGCGGCGGCCGCTTCGAGCGCGCTCACCTTCTTCGCGGCGGGCACCGTCGAAGCAAGCGGTGCGGCGGAGGAGCCCGCCTCGGAGGAACCCGAGGACACGGCATTCAGGCGACCTGCGGCCACGGTGGACTTCTCTGCCTGCGTCGCGCTGGTGGTGCGCAGGTAGTAGGTGGTCTTCAGGCCGCGCGTCCAGGCCAGCTTGTAGGTATCGTCCAGCTTCTTGCCCGAGGCACCCGCCATGTAGATGTTGAGCGACTGGGCCTGGTCGATCCACTTCTGGCGGCGCGCGGCGGCTTCCACCAGCCAGCTCGGCTCGACCTCGAAAGCTGTCGCGTACAGCGCCTTGATGTCCTGGGGCACGCGGTCGATGGGCAGCAGGGAACCGTCGAAGTGTTTCAGGTCCATCACCATCACCTCGTCCCACAGGCCCAGGCGCTTCAGGTCCTTCACCAGGTAGCCGTTGATGATGGTGAACTCACCCGACAGGTTGGATTTGACCGAGAGATTGCCGAAGCAGGGTTCGATGGAGGCGTCCACGCCGATGATGTTGGAAATCGTCGCGGTCGGGGCGATGGCCACGCAATTGCTGTTGCGCATGCCGTCGGCAGCGATCTTCTTGCGCAGCAGGTCCCAGTCCAGGGTGGCACTGCGGTCCACTTCCACGTAGCCGCCACGTTCCCGGTTCAGCAGTTCGAGCGTGTCCAGCGGCAGGATGCCCTTGCTCCAGAGCGAGCCCTGGTAGCTGGAATACACACCGCGCTCGCGCGCCAGCTCGGTCGAGGCCCAGTAGGCGTAGTAGCAGATGGCCTCCATGGACTGGTCGGCGAACTGCACTGCCGCGTCGCTGGCGTAGGGGATGCGCATTTCATAGAGCGCGTCCTGGAAGGCCATCAAGCCCAGACCAACAGGACGGTGGCGCAGGTTGCTGTCGCGTGCCTTCTTGACGGCGTAATAGTTGATGTCGATCACGTTGTCCAGCATGCGCATGGCGGTGCTGATGGTCTTCTTCAGCTTTTCGTGGTCGAGCTTGCCGTCCGTGATGTGCTGCTTGAGGTTGACTGAGCCCAGGTTGCAGACGGCGGTTTCGGTGTCGCTGGTGTTGAGCGTGATTTCGGTGCAGAGGTTGGACGAGTGGACCACGCCCGCGTGCTGCTGAGGCGAACGCACATTGCAGGCGTCCTTGAAGGTGATCCAGGGGTGGCCGGTTTCGAACAGCATCGAGAGCATCTTGCGCCACAGATCCGTGGCAGGCACGGTCTTGCTGGGCTTGAGTTCGCCGCGCTTGGCCTTGGCCTCGTAGGCCACGTAAGCCTTTTCGAAGGCCGCCCCGAACAGGTCGTGCAGGTCGGGTGCGTCGGAAGGCGAGAACAGGGTCCATTCGCCTTTTTCCATCACGCGGCGCATGAACAGGTCGGGAATCCAGTTGGCCGTGTTCATGTCGTGGGTGCGACGGCGGTCGTCGCCGGTGTTCTTGCGCAGCTCCAGGAATTCCTCGATGTCCAAGTGCCAGGTTTCCAGGTAGGTGCAGACCGCACCCTTGCGCTTGCCACCCTGGTTCACGGCCACGGCGGTGTCGTTCACCACCTTGAGGAAGGGCACCACGCCCTGGGATTCGCCGTTCGTGCCCTTGATGTGGCTGCCCAGCGCGCGCACGCGCGTCCAGTCATTGCCCAGGCCGCCCGCGAACTTGGACAGCAGGGCGTTTTCCTTGATGGATTCGTAGATGCCGTCCAGGTCATCGGGCACTGTGGTCAGGTAGCAGCTCGACAGTTGGCTGCGCAGCGTGCCGCTGTTGAACAGCGTGGGCGTGGACGACATGAAGTCGAAGGACGACAGCACTTCGTAGAACTCGATGGCGCGGGCTTCGCGGTCGATTTCATTCAGCGCCAAACCCATGGCCACGCGCATGAAGAAGGCTTGCGGCAGCTCGATGCGCGTCTTCTTGACGTGCAGGAAGTAGCGGTCGTACAGGGTTTGCAGGCCCAGGTAGTCGAATTGATGGTCACGTTCGGCCTTGAGGGCCGCGCCCAGGCGCTTCAGGTCATACTGCAGCAGCTCGGGGTTGAGCAGTTCGGCGTCCACGCCCTTCTTGATGAAGCCCGGGAAGTAGTCGGCGTAGGCCTGCTTCATCTCGGTGGGTTGCACGTCCCGGCCCAGCACCTCCTTGGCGATGGTGTGGAACAGCAGGCGGGCCGTGGCGTAGGTGTAATCCGGGTCTTTCTCGATCAGGGTGCGGGCGGCCAGGATGGCCGCCTTGTACACCTCTTCGAGCGGCACGCCGTCGTAGAGGTTGCGCAGGGTTTCGGCCACGATGGGCTCGGCCTTCACGTCGGTCGACAGATTGGCGCAAGCGCTTTCGATCAGGCGCCGCAGGCGGCCCAGGTCCAGAGCCAGGCGCTGGCCGTTGTCGGTGACATGCAGCACCGGTGTCTGCGGCGCGGCCTGGGCGGCGTGCTGGGCGCGTTCCTCCGCGCGCTTGGCGCGGTAGAGCACGTAGGCGCGGGCCACTTCATGGTGGCCGCCGCGCATCAGGCCCAGTTCCACCTGGTCTTGCACGTCTTCAATATGGAAGGTGCCGCCGCCTGGGCGCGAGCGCGTCAGCGCGCGCACCACGGCCTGGGTCAGTTCATCCACGGTTTCGCGCACGCTGGCCGAAGCCGCGCCCTGCGCGCCGTGCACGGCCAGGAAGGCCTTCATCAGGGCCACGGCGATCTTGCTGGGCTCGAAAGGCACGACGGCGCCGTTGCGGCGGATGATCTGGTAATGCGCGAGCGCGCTCGTGGCGCCCAGGGCTGTGCCGGTGCCTTGGGGCAGCGTCGCGGACATCAGGGGATGGGAGGAGGGGGGAGTGTTCAGGCCGGTTTGCATCTTTTCCTCGTGTCTGGCAAATCTGTGGTCGTGGCGCGAAATGTTCTTGAGGCTGGAAACGCTATAGGTAGGGTGTGCAGCGAAGGCAATCCACTACCCGTAGTGTAGCGGTGCATTCGAGCGAATGCGCGTGAAGAAGGTCACGCCAGTGTGCAAAAGTTACTTGGTGTGGGCTCGCGCGACCGACGCATGGCGCTTGTCACGACGTGCATGCATGTCGTGCATCGTCGTTCTTGGTCCGGTCATGAAGGTGCGCAACCCTTGTCGCATCTGGATACGCGCGCGCGCATCCAGATGGCGTGCGGTCGAGGCATGAAAACGGGCCGGGAGGGCGCTTGTTTGCGTGGGGTGATCGCCGGCACCGAACGGCTGCACGCCCACCTGGCGCGCATGTCCGTGATCGAGCGTGCAAGTCAGCTTGCGCTGACTTCGGGAAAGTACTGAGCGGGCCAGCCCAGACTGCTTTGCAGTCGCGGCCACTGAAAGCCCGGTCCGGGGTCGGCCTTGCGGCCTGGCGCGATGTGCTCGTGGCCGGCAATCTGCCGCACCGGGTAGTGCTGGGCCAGTGCCGCGCAAAGACTGCTCAGCGTTTCGTACTGCGCCGCTTCGAAGGCATCGCCTTCCAGACCCTCAAGCTCGATGCCGATGGAGAAGTCATTGCAGTTGTCGCGCCCGCAGTAGTGCGAGACGCCCGCATGCCAGGCACGGTCATCGCAGCTCACGAACTGCCAGAGCGCGCCGTCGCGTCGCACATAGAAGTGCGCGGATACCTGCAAGCCCTCGATGGACTTGAAATAGGGGTGGGCATTCCAGTCCAAGGTGTTGGTGAAGAGGCGCTGCACGGCGTCACCACCGTACTGACCCGGCGGCAGGCTGATCGAATGCAGCACGATGAGATCGATCTCCGGGGCGGTGCTTGCATCCCCCAGGGCATGCCCCGTGGCGGGACGTGGGCCGAAGTTCGGGGAATCGAGCCGCCGAGCGTGGCGATACCAGCCGCCATCCCAGAGCACCCCGTCACCGGACAGCGCCGTGACCATGCTCAATACGTCCCGGGTTCGGCCAGCCGTCGGTGCTCGGTACTGCAGTAATGCGCGCCGGTACTGACCACGGCCTCGCTCAGCGGCAGGTGCAGGCCGCAATGCGCGCAACGTACCATGTCTTGTGGCACGGTTTTGCGTGGGGTGGGGCGCGTTGGGCCAGCGGGTCGTCTCGCGGGCGGCTCCGCCGTCCGGCCTGAGCGCCAGAGCCAGACCGCCAGCAGCATGACGAGCAGGAAGAGCAGGAATTTCATGATGTCAGCGGGCCGCGGTGCAAAACGATTTCCAGCACGAAGCGCGAGCCCACATAGGCCAGCAGCAGCAGGCCCGTGCCGGTGAAGAGCCAACGGGCCGCGCGCCAGCCGCGCCAACCCAGTCGCCAGCGTCCGTACAGCAGCACCGCGAAGACGACCCAGGACAGCACGGAAAACACCATCTTGTGGTTCCACTTCCAGGGCGTGCCGTACAGGTGCTCGTCAAACAGCAGACCAGCGGCCAGCGTGGCCGTCAGCAGGGCGAAACCCGCGGTCACGAAGCGGAAAGTCAAGCGTTCCAGGGTCAGCAGGGGCAGGCCACTGTCGGATTCGCTGGCATGGCGGATGCGCGTCTCCGCGCGCAGCATCAGCAGGGCGTGCGCCACGGCCACGGCGAACAGGCCGTAGGAGGCGATGCCCAGCGCCCAGTGCAGTGGGAGCAGCAGGGCGCCATGGTGCGTGACGACCTGTCCTGGGAAGAACAGGCTCACCAGCACCGCCAGCAGGCTCAGCGTGGCCAGCGGCGCGGGCAGCGCGCGTCGCGCCTGCAGGGCCGGGTAGTAGCGGGCCTCGACGGCGTAGACGGCCACCACCAGCCAGACCGTGACCGACAGCGCGGGCGCGAAGCCGAAATGGGGCTCGTCGTGCCACAGGCCCAGGCCCACGCCGAGCAGCAGGGCGTGCATCAGCCAGGCCAGACCGAGCGCCGCGCGGGCGCCTCGGCCGGGGGTCAGCGCCGACAACGCGTAGGCCAGCGCACACACCAGGCCTGGCAGCAGCGCATGGAAGGGAATCGCGAAAGGCATGGCGTCAGGTATGGGGATAGGGACCGCTCGATAAAATCACGGACCTAAGTATAGAGAGTGGTTTTCATTCATGGCCAACGCCCTTACCGACAAACTCTCGCGCATCGTCAAGGAAATGCGCGGCCAAGCCCGCATCACCGAGGGCAACGTGGCCGACATGCTGCGCGAAGTGCGCATGGCCCTGCTGGAGGCCGACGTGGCCCTGCCCGTGGTGCGCGACTTCATCGCCCGCGTCAAAGACAAGGCCCTGGGCCAGGCCGTCGTGGGTTCGCTCACGCCGGGCCAGGCCCTGGTCGGCGTGGTCAACCGCGAACTCGCGGCCACCATGGGGGAGGTGGATGCGTCCGGCGTCCTCAAAGGCCCGGCCGACATCAACCTCGCCGCCCAGCCGCCCGCCGTCATCCTCATGGCCGGCCTGCAGGGCGCGGGCAAGACCACGACCACGGCCAAGCTGGCGCGCCACCTGATCACCCGGCGCAAGAAGAAGGTGCTCACCGTCTCGGGTGACGTGTACCGTCCCGCCGCCATCGAGCAGCTCAAGACGGTCACGGCCCAGGCCGGGGCCGAATGGTTTCCGAGCATGCCCGACCAGAAGCCGGCCGACATCGCGCGCGCCGCCCTGGACTACGCGAAGAAGCATTATTTCGACGTGCTGCTGGTGGACACGGCGGGCCGTCTGGCCATCGACGAAGCCTTGATGAAGGAGATCCAGGAGCTGCACGCCATCCTCGACCCGGTGGAGACACTGTTCGTCGTGGACGCCATGCAGGGCCAGGACGCGGTGAACACCGCCAAGGCCTTCAGGGAAGCCCTGCCACTGACCGGCATCGTGCTGACCAAGATGGACGGTGACTCGCGCGGCGGCGCGGCGCTGTCGGTGCGCGCCGTCACGGGCGCGCCCATCAAGTTCGCGGGCGTGAGCGAGAAGATCGACGGCCTTGAAGTGTTCGACGCCGAGCGCCACGCGGGTCGCGTGCTGGGCATGGGCGACATCGTAGCCCTGGTCGAGCAGGTCACGGCCAACGTGGACATCGAGGCCGCGCAGAAACTCGCGGCCAAGGTCAAGAGCGGCGCCGGTTTCGATCTGAATGACTTTCTGGCCCAGATCCAGCAGATGAACCAGATGGGTGGCCTGGCGAGCCTGATGGACAAGCTGCCCGGTCAGCTCGCCGCCAAGGCCGGCCAGGTGGACACGGCCAAGGTCGAGAAGGACATGCGCCGCAAGCAGGGCATCATCCACAGCATGACGCCCCGGGAACGCAGCAAACCCGAGCTCATCAAGGCCACCCGCAAGCGCCGCATCGCCATCGGCGCCGGGGTCCAGGTGCAGGACGTGAACCGCCTGCTCAAGGAATTCGAGCAGATGCAGGAAATGATGAAGAAGATGAAGGGCGGGGGCCTCATGAAGATGATGAAGCGCATGGGCGGAATGCCTGGCATGAAGGGCATGCCCCCCGGGATGCCGCGTCTTTGAGTCGCGACGACCCTGCCAGGGCCCAAGGCCCAGAGCAGGGCGCGTCAGTGAGCGGGCCTCAGGCGCCTGCGTGCCGCCAGGCTCGCCGCAGCACGGCCTTGGGCCAGGCTTCCTGCGGGATCAGCAGCCAGTGGCGCTCGCGCAGCGCCGAGCCCAAGCCGGGTTGACTGCTGACGACGGTCAGCGGAGCGGCCAGCAGCAGCGGCAGCCCCACCGGGAGCAGGATGAGCATGAGCGACCACAGCGGGTAGCTCGTTTCGGTGGCGTTCCAAGTCTCGAAAGCCGCCACGCCGCCCACCAGCAGCAGCAGGGCCAGGCTCGCCGGTGCGAACTGGCGCAGCGCGTGCATCCAGGGCACGGCGGCGGCCTCGCGCGGCGGGGATTTCCATTCCAGCTTCCAACCAGTGAGCGCAATCAGCACGAACAGGCTGTGCGCGAACATGCGGATCGGCGCCTGCAGCAGGGCCAGCAGCGCCTCGAGCAGAGCGCTTTGCAAGAGCTTGCGCGCGCCGCCGTGGAAATGCTGCTCGCGCTTGAGCAGCACAGCCAGCAGGCCCAGCAGGCGCGGCACGAACAGCAGGCACAGGGTCCAGGCCCAGAGCCAGACCAGATCGCCGTTGAGTGCGCCCGCGCCGATCCAGGCCGAACCGAGGCCCGGATGGCCCGCGCCGGTGAACCAGAGCACGCCACCCAGGGTCAGGAAAGCCAGCCACAGCGGCGCGGAGAGGTAGGCCAGGGCCCCGGTCACGAACATGGCGCGGTGCACCGGGTGCAGGCCGGGTTCGGTCATCAATTGGGCGTTCTGCAGATTGCCCTGGCACCAGCGACGGTCACGTTGCAGCTCGGCCAGCAGGTCCGGCGGTTGCTGTTCGTAGCTGCCGCCGAGGTCGGAGACGAGCCAGACGTCCCAGCCGGCGCGGCGCATCAGCGCGGCTTCGACGAAGTCGTGCGAGAGGATGGGGCCGCTCAGGCCGCCCTTGCCGGCGATGGGCGCCAGGGCGCAATGCCGCATGAAGGGCTCGACGCGGATGATGGCGTTGTGCCCCCAGTAGTGGGATTCGCCCAGTTGCCAGAACTGCATGCCCAAGGTGAACAGTCGTCCGGTCACCCGGCTGGCGAATTGCTGCGCGCGCGCGTGCAGCGTGACGTGGCCCACGGCCTGGGTCGCGGTCTGGATGATGCCGGCCTGCGGGTTGGCTTCCATCAACTTGACCAGGGTGGCGAGGGCATCGCCGCTCATCACGCTGTCGGCATCGAGCACGACCATGTAGCGGTAATCCCGGCCCCAGCGGCGGCAGAAGTCCGCCACATTGCCCGCCTTGCGATGGGTGCGGCGGCGGCGGGCGCGGTAATAGACCTCGACCTGCGGCAGACCAGACTGGGCGTGGCCCATGGCCAGCGCGGCGCGCAGGTCTTCCCAGGCGGCGCGCTCGGCGGCCAGCACCTCGGGGCGGCTGCTGTCGGACAACACGAACACGTCGAACTGTGTCGCGGCGTAACCCTGGGTCCGCGCCGTCGCCGCCATCGATTCGCAGGTGGCGCGCAGGCCGGCGAAGACGGTGGCCACGTCCTCATGGCAGATGGGCATGATGACCGCGGTGCGGGCCTCGGGATTCATGCGGTGCTGGCGCACGGACCGGC
This sequence comes from Hylemonella gracilis, assembly GCF_004328645.1. Taxonomy (GTDB): domain Bacteria; phylum Pseudomonadota; class Gammaproteobacteria; order Burkholderiales; family Burkholderiaceae_C; genus Hylemonella; species Hylemonella gracilis_B. Next base: position 3,729,298 of record NZ_CP031395.1, on the reverse strand, counting down.
CCGAAAGCGCATGCCGGTCACCACGCAGCAGAACCCAGGCTCCCATCAGTGCCGTTACGAAACCGGAGGTGACCCAGGCCGACAGCAAGGCATAGAGCGCGATCTGGGCGAGTTGCAACCAGTCCGCCAGCGGCGTCGGCGCGGTGGGCTGGGCGTGGGCGAACAGGGCGGTGGTGGTGGCAGTGGACAGCGCGATCAGCAGCATGAACACCCGACGCCGTTGGCGAGCCGTCTTTTGCCTTGCCAGCCCCGCGGCGTTCGTGCCCACCTGGGGCCGTGCGGGCGGTGTCCAGGGGTGCAGCAGGTGTTGCAGGCTCGAGGTCAGCCCCAGGCCGAGACCACGCCAGAAGCCGACCCAGGGCTGCGCGGGCATGCTGCCGCGGTGCAGGGGCGGGGCGGTGGCGGCGTCGCGCGTGCTGTCGCAGGCGCACGACACGGTGGGCTGTGCGGCGCGCGCGCCGGTTGCGGATGGGGGGCGGGCGCCCAGGGCGGCACGGGCAGAAAGACGCGAGGAAAAGGCAGACATGCCTTCTATAGGGCAATCGCCGTGCCACAATGAAATCTATTTTTAAATCAATGACTTACAAAGACTTTTAGGGCCGGTTTGGAAAACCGGGTAAAAAAACACCCCAAAACCGTCATTTTTGTCGCCAAGAAGCGACGAAGACATGGGCATCTGGCGCTATCGAGATGAAAAATCCTTATTCATCAAGCACTTGGCCTTGTCGTTCAGGAGCGACAGCCGTGCCGGAGGGGTTGGCAGCGCTTGCTTCGCCCGGGCCAGTCTCTCCGCCGGGCTTGAAGCGGCCCGGCGTCAGTCCGTGCTTCTGCAGCAGACGGTAAAACTCAGTGCGGTTGCGGTCCGCCAGGCGCGCGGCGTCTGCCACATGCCCATCGGTCAGCTTCAGCAGATTGACCAGATAGTCACGTTCGAAACGCTGCTTGGCTTCGGCATAGCTGAGCACCTCGACCGAGGGCGTGCGCAGCGCACGTTGCACCAGAGTCAGAGGCACCAGCGGCGTGGTGGCCAGGGCGCAGACCTGCTCCACCACGTTGTGCAGCTGGCGCACATTGCCGGGCCAGGGCGCGGCGGCCAGGGCCTTGAGTGCCTCGGGCGCGAAGCCGGCCAGCTTGCGGCCTTTTTCTTCATTGCCGTACTTGCCCGCGAGCTTGCGCAGGAAGTGATTGGCCAGCAGGGGGATGTCCTCGCGCCGCTCCGCCAGCGTGGGAAGGTGGAGCGTGACCACGTTGAGGCGGTAGTACAGATCCTCGCGGAATTGCCCGGCGGCGAGCGCGGCATCCAGATCACGGTGGGTCGCGCTGACGATGCGCACGTCCACCGGGATGGCCTGCGAGGCGCCCAAGGGCCGCACGGCGCGCTCCTGCAGCACGCGCAGCAGCTTGACCTGCAGGGCCAGTGGCATGTCGCCGATCTCGTCCAGCAGCAAGGTGCCGCCGTCGGCCGCCTGGAACAGGCCTTTGTGATTGGTGTGCGCGTCGGTGAAGGCACCTTTGACGTGGCCGAAGAGTTCGCTTTCCAGCAGGTTCTCCGGAATGGCGCCGCAGTTCACCGCGACGAACGGCTTTTTCGCGCGGGCGCTGGCGTTGTGGATGGCACGCGCCAGCAGCTCCTTGCCAGTGCCGCTGTCGCCGCGCAGCAGCACGCTGGCGTCACTGCGCGCCACCATCCGCGTCTCGGCCATCAGCTCGGCCATGCGTGCCGACCGGCTGATGATGTCGGCGCGCCAGGGTTCGTTCACGGCCGTGGTGGCCGCCGTGGTGGTGTCCGTGGTGTGCGTGCTGTGCAATGCCAGGGCCTGGGCGATCTTGTCGAGCAGTTCCTTGCCATCGAAGGGCTTGGTCAGGTAGGTGTAGACGCCGCGTGAGGTCGCCTCCACCGCGTCGGGGATGGAGCCATGCGCGGTCAGCAGGATGACGGGCAGCATGGGGTGCTGCGCGTGGATTTCGTCGAACAGGGTCAGCCCGTCCTTGCCCGGCAGGCGCACGTCGGATAGCACCAGTTGCGGACGTTCCAGCGCCAGCTGGGTCAGGGCCGTTTCCGCCGAGGCGGCGGTCAGCACGCGGTAGCCTGCCGCTTCCATCCGCAGGGTGAGCAGGCGCAGCATGTCCGCATCGTCGTCGACGACGAGCAAGGTCGCGGAAGCGGCGGTGCTCATGGCGATGAACCCGCTTTGTCCGGGTCGGCGTGGGGGGCGGTCGGGACGGCGGGCACGGGTCCGGTCGTGATCCTGGACGGGGGCACGGGTGAAGTCAGGGGCAGGCTGTCTTCAACGGCGCGCATCGCGGCGATCTGGCCGTTCAACTGCTCGATGCGTTTTTGGCGCTCACGCAGGAGTTGCGCCTGTTGCTCGTTGGATTCCTGCAGGCGTTGCTGCTCGGCGTACAGCGATGCGAGCTGCCGCGCGAGTTGCTGCGCGAAGGCGAGTTGCTGCGCGCGCAGCGCGGAGTGGCCTTCCTGGGCCTCAATGGTCTTGAGGCGCTCGATTTCGGCGTCCAGTGCCTCGGGCGGCAGGGCGCACAGCGCCTCGGCGTAGTCCAGCGCCTCGGCGGCGTCGCCGAGATCTTTCAGGCGGGGCGACACGGGCGTGGCGGTTGGGGTGGCGGCCGTGTCCGCTGCGGGCTGCCGGTTCAGGAAAGGCAGATCCACCGACAGCGACCAGCTCGATGGCGGCCAGAGCTGCGCGGCGCACCCGGCCAGTTGACTCAGCAGGATCGCGGCCAGGCCGGTCGTCAGCAGGCGCATGAGCGGACGCATGCGCAGGCGCGCACGCGGCAGGCTTAGCAGGCAAAGCAGACGGAAAGCGACGGTCATGGAAAACGATGGCGCACGTGCATTACAAACGTCTGGGCACCCAGACCGGCAGCAGGCGTTTCGCGTTCATGAAGCTCCTCGTGGTATCGCAGCGGATCGTGCGGCATTGGCAGACATGAAAACAAGCTCTGATACCGCCTCTCGGTGCAATCATCCGCCTGCGCGTCGAACAGGAGCGTGAGTATGGGGAATTCAATCTCTATTGTGGCCGCATCGTAGCGCCATCGGAAGTGAGGCCTCCTCAGTTGCTTGAGGAGGCGCTCGATGGCGTCACGCTCCGTGATGGTCGCCAGGAATTGAGCTTGTCGCCTGCGGTTCGATGTCACACGCCCCGGTACGGTACGATGCCCACCGGACAGGCGTATGAAACCCCCTGGATCTGCAAAAGTTTGAAACAAACCGCAAAAACGCGGTTGTCTGCCCGGAAAGCATGATGGCCTGCCCTACGATAGGGCCAATTGGGGGGATCCGGCCGACGGAGACCCGGAAAGGACGAATGAAGAAGCTTATATATACGCTGGCGACCAGTTGGATATTGGCGCTTTCGACGGTGTCGTACGCTGCCAGTACGGATTTTGTTGCCACCCATATGGAGGCCGGCTACTACTATGGCTTCGGGTCAGGCGCGTCCGAGGCCCAGGCCCAGGCCACAGCCTTCGATGATCTGGTTTACAACCTGCTCACCGAAAGCGGCGCCATCCAAAAAGAGAAGAAGAACAAGGTGGTTCTGACCGCCGAGATGAAGGCTGCGGTGGCTGTGGTGGCCACCCGTCCTTACACCGCGGACAAGAAGGACAACCTCTTCCAGGCCTCGTACCGGGTGTCGCACGGCGATTGGGCCAAGGCCGAAGCAGCGCGGACGTCCAAGCTCGCCGCCGACCTGGGACCCAAGTTCGACGCAGTGGTGAAGGGCAAGGGCGCGCTCGGAGACCGTCTCTCCCAGGCTGTCCAGATCGATGCCGCCCTCTACCGGGCTGGCGTTGCCCTGACGCTGCGCACCGGCGACGCCTCGTCCCCGCTCCTCTCACAGACCATCGAGACCTGGGCTGCCGCGCAACTGGCGGGCGCCACGGTCAGTCTGAACCCCAAGGATGGCCTGGTTCAGGGTGGAACTGCCTTCGTCGCCACCGTCACCGCCAAGGACGGCTCCCCCTTGGCCGGATTGCCCTTGAGCGTGGTCTGGTCCGCGGCCGAAGCCACGGCTCCCGCCCAGAGCATCGTCACCGATGCCAAGGGAGCGGCGGCCTTTGCCTATCCCAGCGGCGACGCCTTCAAGAACACGCGGGCCGTGCTGACCATCACCGGCGCCTTCGCCCGCAAGGCACCCGAAGTCACGTTTCTGGCGTCCCTCGACGCCAGCTTGAAAACCGAGGCGCCTTACCGCAATGCCGAGGAACTGGCCCAGGTCGCCGACAGTCTGGCCAACCTGGCCGCCGGCACCTACACGGTCGGCAAGGTCGATCAGGATCGCCGCGCCGGTGGCAACGAGAAGCCCCGGACCGTCACCGTCGCCGCCTTCGCCATCGCCAAGGGCCCCGTGACCAACGGCCAGTTCCGTTCCTACCTCGATGCCACCAACGTGCCCCAAAGCGAGTGGCCCGAGTACCTCGACTCGGATGGTTTCAGCGGCGCTGACCAGCCCGTCGTCGGAGTCAGCTACGAGCAGGCTGTCCGCTACACCGCCTGGCTGTCCGCCGCCACCGGCCAGAAGTTCCGCCTCCCCACCGAGGATGAGTACGAAATCGCCGCCCGGGCCGGGCAGAGTTCGACCTTCCCCTGGGGTGATCAGGCTCCCACCGATGGCGTCCGGGCCAACTACTCGAACAACAAGAAGTTCACCCACCCCTCGCCAGCAGGTTCCTTTCCCAGCGGAAAGAATCCGCTGGGTCTGAACGACATGGTCGGTAACGTGTGGCAGTGGACCTCGACGTCCCCTGACGCCAACATGAGTGCCGATCCTTCCTACAAAATCGTCAAGGGCGGTTCCTGGATGGACGGCCCCAATGAGCTCCGCATTTCCAACCGCCGTGCTGTCGACCCGAGTCAGGGCGCCAGCGACATCGGATTCCGCGTGGTCCGGGAGGCCCAATGAAACTGCAAACAATGAAGCTGAAAGTTGTCATCCTGGCCTTTTTGGCCCTGTTCCTGGCTTCGTGCGCGAGCATCAAGTTCTCGATGATGAAGGACGACGAACTGATCGCCGGCGGCGTGAAGGAGTGGAACGCCGGCAAGTTCGAAGCCGCACGGGGCTACTGGTCCAATATCCAAGCGGCCAATGTCAAGAGTCAATGGATGGGCTATCTTGACCAGAAGGCTGCCCTCGATAAGACCGTCGACGCCACTGCAGCCCTGCCAGTGACCGCCGAGCCTCCCTTGGTGGCTGGCTGGAATAACGCCGTCAAGGCCGCCAGCGACTTTCCCTCTGAACTCAAGGTGCCCGCCGACGTCAAGACCCAGCTCGCCCCCGCGGCCAAAGCCGTGGTCCGCTTGCGACTCAACGCCAACAGAATTGCGAACGCCAGGGACTTCATGAAGAGTTCCAGTGACTTTTTGGGCGACGCCGTCGATTACGGCCCCGAGAACAAGGAGTTGGCGGCCATCGCCGACTTCCGGGCCAGGGAAAAGGGGCCCGATGATCTCGTGGTCGCCGCCCGGGGTAAAGAGAGCCTAGACGACAAGATCGACAGCTACGAAGCCGCCATCGCCGAGTACGGCAAGGTCGAGACCGCCATGGCCGACATCCAGAAGGCCGGCAACTACCCCGCCGGGTCCATCATTGCCTTGGCCTCGGACAGGACACGCCGCAAGCGGGCCGACACCCGCAACGAGATGGAGAGGACCTTGCGGAACCACGCCTACTCGTTCAAGGACCGGATCGGCGAGGAATTCGCCCGCCAGCCCGACGCGGACAAGGTCGGCAACATGACCCTCGACGACATGCTGGCGTTCAACCAGCAGACCAAGACCAACATCGACAGCCTGCAGGCCGAGGTCGTGGCCTTTGCCGCCAAGTACCCTAGGGTCATCGACAAGGACATGCTCAAGGACGTCGAAACCCAGAAGCAGGAACTGCTGGCCCGCATTGCCGTGGTCACCGCCGAAATCGAGAAGGCCAAGAAGGACGCGGCCGTCGCCGCCGAGATCGCCAGCCGCGGCAAGGCCGTGCAGCCCATGCTGATCGGCATGTTCAACCCCGTTCCCGGTGCCAAGGGCCCGGATCAGAAAAGCCGACCCGCCAAGTTCAGGGGCGCGGTGAAGAGTTCGCCTGACTACTGGTGGGGCATGGTGGAGATTCCCAAGGGCGTCTTGAACGACCTGGTCATCACCGTTGACGACAGCCGCCCTGTCCGTGTGTTCAACGAGAACACCAAGTCGGGCAAGGAGATTGATTCCAAGAAGCTCAAGGATCTGGTGAACCGCCAGTACAAGGTGGGCAACTCCTGGCCGGTCATCAACGCCGGAGCCCAGATGACCTCGGGGAAATACTTCTTCGAGTTGGGCAAGACCAATGACGACGGCAAATATTCCGGCGACGCAGTCGTCTACAGTTCCTTTGTGGTGAGGATGCGCTGATATGGCTCAAAAAAAGAATGCGATCATCGTCGGGGCTATCGCGGCCCTGGTTTTGGCGGCCACCGCCGCCGTGTTCATGTTCTGGCAGCGGGAGCCCGAGGGCCTCGTGGTCGGTATCTCGAACCTGCCAGACTCCCTGAACCCCGTGCTGGAGCAGAATCTCCAGGGCATGAACGCCAATGAGCTGGTGTTCGACGGCTTGGCCAACTTCGAGGTCGATACCGCCTCGGGCAAGCTCAATGCCGAGCTGGCGCTGGCCGACTCCATCAGCCAGGACCCGGCCACCAAGACTACGTACACGGCGGTCCTCAAAGACGTGAAGTGGCACGACGGCACCGCCGTCACCGCCGGCGACGTCGCGTACTCCTTCGCCGCTTACATGGCGCCCGAGAACAAGTCGCCCAAGCGGGACTACCTCAACTCGTTCATTTCGTCGGTCAAGGCGCAGGACGCCAAGACCGTCGTCATCGAGTTCCGCAAGCCCATCCCAGAGTTCCGGGCCATCCCGGTGTTGACTTTCAAGATCATTCCCGAGAACTACAAGGGCACCAAGCTGTCGACGAATCTCCGCTCCGGTGACAAGGAGCGGGGTTTCGCGACTGCCCCCGTGGGGACCGGTCCCTTCGTCTTCGAGAGCTGGGAAATTGGCAAGTGGCTGACCTTCAAGGCCAATGCGAGCTATCTGCGTCACCCTCCGGCCACGTCGACTCTGGTCCTGCGCAGAGTTCTCGATCCGGTGATCCGGCTCAACGAGTTCCGCGAGGCCCGCATCAACCTGATTCTCGAGACCTCGCCAGCCGACCGGCCCATGGTCGAGAAGATGGGCGGCGTCCAGTTCAGCTCCTTCATGCCCTACGCCTTCTATCAGGTCGCGATCAACAGCAAGAAGCCCACTTTCGCTTCGGCCACGGCGCGCTACGCCCTGTCGGCCGCGGTGGACCGCAAGGCCCTGGTTCCCGGAGTCACTGACCGCGACGATCTGACCATCGTCAACGATGGCGCCTTCCCCTCGGACCTGTTCAGCCGCAACTTCGCCGAGTACAACGTGCCTCCCTTCGAGGCCACCCATCCCCACAACCCGGCCACGGCAGCTTCCCTGGCCGAGAAGGCCGGCCTCAAGGGCCAGAGCGCCGTCCTGCTGTTTCCCGACTCTCTGGGCGACCTGGGGCAGAAGATGGCCGACGGTCTGGTGGCCCAGTACGCCAAGATCGGTCTGACCGTCGAGGCCAAGCGCACCGGTGATCAGGTGTTCAACCGCCTTGTCTTCAACGAGAAGAAGTACGACTTGGCCTTGGTCTATGCCGAGGGCTTCGACAACGTCTACTCCGACATGGGCAAGTGGTACCGGGGCAACGGGGCCCTGAACGTGACCGGCGTCGCCGACACGGGCCTCGACGCCCTGTTCCAGACCTGGGACAACACCGTGGTGGCCACCGACTGGATCAAGGTCACGCGTGAGCTGCAGGCCAAGATCGGCGCCCTGCAACCCTCGGTGCCCTTGGTCAGCCTCAAGAAGGACGTTTATTCCCGGGCCATCAAGAACGTTGTCATCGCTTCGGACAACCCCTTCCTCTCGGTTGAGGAATGGGCCCAATGAGGTTCCTGCGCTTTCTGGCCCTCGAGCTGGGGCTCCGCGGGGTGGTCTTCACCCTGGTCGGAACCCTGGCCTTGGTGGGTCTCTACCTCGCCTCCGTCGGTGCCTCGGCGGACCTGTACCTCAAGACCCTCGGGGCCTTCTGGTCCATGGTCACCCTGAACCCTGATTTCTCGCTCCAAACGGCGGGGTTCAGCGCCGGGGAGATCATCAGTTCGGGCGCGGCCATCACCTTCCCCTTGGCCTTGGTCTCGCTGCTGTTCCTGGTGGTCATCGCCCTGGTGGGCGCATCCACGGCGGCCTCGTCGACCTACCTGCGTACCGTGCAGGGGGGGCGTAGGGCCCTCGGGCTGGGCGCCTTGGGTGGCCTGCTGGCCTCGCTCTTGTCGGCGGTTCCGCTCTTCGTCGGGTTCTGGCTGCTCTACGGTTCTTCCGGCATGAATCCCTCCCCCATGCTCATCGCCCTGGTGGTGGTGGTTCTCGGAGGTCTGGGCTGGGACGCCGCCCGGTTCTTGACCCTGGACATGAAGCGCCAGATCGACACGACCCACACCCTGGTGTTCAGCACCCTGGGGCCGGCGGTCGGTCGAGTCCTGCCGCTGCCGGGGACGGTGACCGGATATCTCTTGAACTCTGCGGCTCCCCGGTTCATCCCCTATGTGGCGGGCAAAGTCCCGGCCATCATCGGCGGTGTCACCATCGCCGAGATGGTCTTCAATTTTCCGGGGCTGGGCAGCACCCTGCTGGACGCCCTGGTCAATATGAACACCGATACCCTGATCGCCGCGGTGTTCGTCCTCCTGGCCGTCAATGCCCTGGTGACTTTCTTGGTCAAGTCGGCCCTCTTCGTCCTGTATCCGCGGTGGTATGAAAAAGCTCTTTGAGATTCTGGGCATCGCCGCCGTGGTGGTGATGCTTTCGCCCTTCCTCTTCGCCTGGGTTCCCGGTGCAGGGGAGTGGACCGTCGGTCTGCCGACGGCCTACTGGCACAGCCTGGTGACGAGTTTTCGTCAGCTGTCCATCACCCTGGCCTTCACTGTTTTGGTGGCCGGTGCCGTGACCGTGGTCCTGGGCTACTGCTCGATCCTGTGGCCCGTGGTGGGCAAGACCACCGCTGCGGTGCTCGACGCGGTCGAATCGATCCCCGCCATTCTGGTGGCACTGTTCTGCTACGCCCCCGTGGCCGTGGCCCTGGCCAGCAACTCGGCGTCGACCTCGACCATTTTGTCCTTGAGCGTCTTCATCTTCGCCGCCACCCTGACGACCCTTCCCGAAGCGGTCCGCGGCGTGGCCTTGCCGCTGGGTGAGCTCTACCACCGCAAGTACTCCGTGTCGCTGCGGTCCTACGGCTTCACCAGGGGGCGAATTCTGGCTGTCCTGCTGAACTCGAAGGACATGCGCGACGTACTGCGCCGCACCGCTGCCGTGATTCTGCTCAAGACCCTGGTGTTGGATTGCTCGTTCAGCTTCATCATCCAGGTGGGCATGGGTGCCAACGGTACCCCGGCCCACACCAGTCCCGGCGGCCTGATTGCCGCCTGGCGCATGGTCCTGCTGCGCGACATCGACGGTTCTCGGCTGATGTTCTGGCTTCCGGTCATCCTCTTGGTCATGGTGAGTTTCGCGTTCCTGCTCCTTTTGGGACAAGACAAGCAAAAGGAGCAGCACGCATGAGCGCCGCCCCCGTCCTCGTCAACAATTTCACGGTCCACCTCAAGGACCGGCTCCTGTTCGACATCGCGCGGTTTGAACCCGTGCCCGGTACCTCGACGGTGATCACTGGTACCACTGGCTCCGGCAAGTCGGTCTTCCTCAAGACCCTGGCTGGCCTCCTCTACGGGCCTTTCACCATGGCTGGTGGAATGAAACTCCATGGCATCGACGCCTACGTCGGTGGCAAGAAGACCAGCCTCGAAACCTGGCGGAGCATCCTCCACGTCGGTCTGACCTTCGTTCCCGCCGAGACGGCCCAGGCCATGAATCCGGCTCTGTCGCTGGAGCAGAACCTCAAGATCATCTGCCCCGAGGCCCAGGAACTGGTCGCACGGCGGCTCAAGGAGTTCTTCAACCTCGACTTCACCCGGTACGCGAAACAGTATCCCGACGAAGTCTCCGGCGGTGAGCTTCAGCGGATCACCCTGATGATCCTGCTCTCACGCAAGGCCGACCTGGTGCTGCTGGATGAGCCCACCGTCAACCTCGATCGGCAACTGCGCAAGCGCTTCATCACCTTCCTCAACGACGAGATTCTGGGCAAGGGCAAGACCATTCTCATGGCCAGCCACGACCTCGACTTCGTTCGCGCCCTGCACCTCGACGTCATCCTGCGCCTCGAGAACCAGAAGCTCATCACGCTCGACAAACTCCCCGACGACGTCGTGATCGACAAGGAGAAGGACGACGGCACCGGTGCCGTAGGCCTGGACCTGAGAGACGTCAGTCAGCACTACATGGTTCGGGGTGTTTTCGGCGACCGTCCGAGCTGGGCCTACAAGCATCTCGACGTGACCTTCCGCCGATCCCACATCTACGGCGTCACCGGCCCCTCGGGCTGCGGCAAGACGACCATGATCAAGGCCATCCTGCGGCTGTTGGACGGCACCAGCGGAACCATCGACCTCGGTGGCCAGGATCTGGTGGCCTTGAAGCCCCACGAGCGCGGCGGGGACCCCGAAGCCTTCAAACCGTATCGGCGCAAGATCGCCATCGTTCAGCAGGATTCCCGCTTCTCGTTCTTCCCCGACCTGAAGGTGAGGGACTCTCTCAAGGAGATCGGCAAGGTCTACGGCAATCCGGCCTTCTACGCCGAGGACCGGGTGCAGGCGCTGATGGACAAGATCCAGCTACGCCGGGTGCTCTTGGACAACCTGCCCCGGTCGCTCAGTTCCGGCGAGATGAAGCGCATGGACATTGTCCGCGCCCTGGCCGCCGAGCCTGACGTGATCCTGTTGGACGAGCCCTTCGCCCACATCGACTTCGAGACCCGCGCCCTGGTCATGAAGGCCATCGCCGAGTACCTGAAAGAGAAGGCCGCGATCCTCATCGTGGTCACGCACGAAGACTTCGACCTGCAATACTTCATCCAGACGGACTACGACTTCTTGAGTCTGGTTGACAACGCCCGCCCGGTCTAGAGGGACGCGCGACGATGGGACTCCCCCAGTCCTGCGCCAGCCCGGCGCGGGACTGGCCGGCATCTTCCACTCGGCGACGATATGTTCCTCTCGCTCCTCAAACCCGTTATCGAAGCGCCGTCAATTGATGTGCGAGGGAAATTGACCAGGGTGATTCCATCTGCCTGCTTGTCTTTTGAGCAGCAGAGCCTGGAGCGATCGCCATGTGTCAAGTGGGCAAGCTAGGCTAGGCGTATCGCCGACGACGACGCGGCGGACGCGGGCGTCAGGGTTCGGACGCCGGGTGCGTCTCTTCGTCGATTTTGGCGTCGGGTTCGTCGCGGCCTGCGGCAGGCTCGGCCGCGCTGGCCGGAAGGGGTTTGGACCCCGTCGGTGCGGAGGGAATGGTGAAACCCGTGGTGCCCCTGCGCGCTGCGGCACCGCCCGGTTTTGTCGTCGATGCGAGGGGGGCGGACCCGCCCGCCGCCGCCGCGGGAAGGCTGTACTCGACGGCGCGCATCGCTTCGATCTGACCGTTCAACTGCTCGATGCGGCGCTGGCGCTCGCGCAGTTGCAGGGCCTGTTTGTCATTGGATTCCTGCAGGCGCTGCCGCTCCGCGTACAGCTGCGCAAGCTGTTCCGCGAAGGCGAGCTGCCGCGCCCGCAGCGCGTCGTGTCCGTCCTGGGCGTTGATGATTTTCAGCCGCTCGATCTCGGCGGTCAGCTCCGCGGGAGGCAGGTTGCACAGGACCGCGACGTAAGCCAGCGCCTCGGAGACGTTGCCGGGGTCCTTCAGCCAGGCCGACGCGGGTGTCCCGGGCGGGCTGGGTGGTGTGGCGATCGGGGCCGCCTCGGCGGGGCGGGGGGGTGTGAAGGGCAGGTCCACCGACAGCGACCACGCCGAGGGTGGCCAGAGCTGCGCCGCGCAGCCGGCGAGTGGGCCCAAGACCATCCCCGCCGCCAGGAGGCGCGACCCCCGCGCCCACGCCCCCGGCCGGGCGCGGGGGGCACCATGCGCGTTGTCAGGCAGGTGTGGCGGGAAGCTCATGGCAGGTCGTTTCCGGATGCGGTCCAGGCACGGCATCCGCAGTCCGTCATCAAAGCGGACTCCCATGCGGCAACTCGATGCGGAAGTGCGCACCAGGTGACTGCGCGCCGGGCGGGACGAGGGATGCGTTGTCGGAAACCGAATCGTCCACCAATGTAATGCGTCCGCCGTGGGCTTCGATGTATTCCCGCACGATGGACAGGCCGATGCCGCTGCCATGCAGAGCGTGTGCGGACGGCTGTTCGGGCTGGCGTTGGCCGCGGTAAAACGGCTCGAAGATGCGCTCGCGGTCCGTCCCGGCCACGCCGGGACCCTGGTCGCGGATGTCCAGCGTCACCCAGCCGAGCCGGGTACCGAAGGCGAGGTCGATGACGCCGCCCGGCGGTGAGAAGCGGATCGCATTGGACAGCAGGTTGGCGATCGCGATGCCGATCTTTTCCTCGTCCAGAAGCAGCTCGGGCAGCCGGGGCAGGGCGCCGGCCGGCAGCGACGGCCCCTCGCGGTGTTCGTCCTCCCCGTGCCGTACCCGCATCGCCAGATTGCGACCCCGCCATTGCAGGCGTTGCGCCTCGATCTGCGCGGCAAGCAGCGCGTGCAGATCCACCGCGCGGCGGCTGAGCTGCCGTGCCTCGAAGGCGGCCGCGTTGAAGCGCAGCAGGGCCTCGATGCGTTGCTGCAAGGTTTGCGCGTTCTGGTGCAGGATGCGCGCCACCTCGTGCTGGCGCTCGTTGAGCGGACCGGTCACCCCGTCTTCCAGCAGGGCCACGCCTTCGCGCAGCGAGGCCAGCGGCGTCTTGAGCTCGTGCGAGATGTGGCGCAGAAAACGCGCCTTGTCGGCGTCGAGCTCCATCAGGCGCAGGCGCAACCAGTCCAGTTGCAGGCCGAGTTGGCGCACGTCGCTCGGGCCGCGGATGGCGATGGGCCGATCGAGCCGGTTTTCCCCGAGTCCCACGATGGCGCGTTCAATCTGCCGCAGCGGCCGGGCCAGCCACAGGCCCAGACCCACGGCCAGGGCCAGCGTGAGGCCCACGGCGACACTGACCAGTCCGCCCAGGTTGCGTTGGCTGCGGGTCAGCCGCTCGCGCAGCGCTTCGCTATTGCGTGTGATCAGCTGTTGCACCCGTTGGCCGAGTTGCTGGGTCAGCAGGTCCATGTCGCGGAAGGCGCGCGCCACCGCGCGCTCACTCGCCAAGGCATGGCGCAGCGCCAGGACGCGGCTGGCGGGCGCGTCTCCCGTCGTCCCGGCTCGCGCCATCAGCGCGCGGATGCGGGCGAGCTGGGCGCGCCATTGTTGAGCGGCGCCATTCAATGCCTCGAAGGCAGGGTCCGTTGCCAGGCGCTGCATGTCGTCGTCCGGTGAACGGGATTGCGCGGTCTCGTCCAGCAGCAGCGCGAGGGTGTCCTCGGCGAATTGCGATTCTTCCGCGTAGCGTTGGCGCAGGGGTTCGTCGTTGAGGATCAATGATTGCCGCGCGGCGCGCTCCATCGCCGTGGTGTGCGCGGCCAGGGTCTGGGTGGCGGCGTTCAGGCGCAGGGCACGCGAGGCGCCCTCGCCGTGCTCGTTCATCAGCCGACCCAGCGTGAACACCGCGCTGATGGCCGCGCCGCCCAGCAGCACGGCGATCAGGATGAAGGCCGCCAGCAACCAATGGCGGAAGGCGGCCAGGCGCAGGACGGCGGTGAGCTGCATGACGCTGCGCGGTGGCGGGACCGACCTCAGGCGCCGGTCGTCTGCGTCTGGGCACTGGCTTCGCGCGCCAGCCGCGTGACGGCGGCCCAGTCCCCGCGCGCCAGCACGTCGGCGGGCGTGAGCCAGGAGCCACCGACCAGGGCCACATTGGGTTGCTGCAAGAAAGCCTGCAGGTTGTCCGGGCTGACGCCCCCCGTGGGGCAGAAGCGCATGTCGGGCAAGGGGCCCGCCAAGGCCTTCAGCATGTTCAGGCCGCCGGCCTGGGCGGCAGGGAAGAGCTTGACCAGGCTGTACCCCGCGTCGCGCGCGGCCATCACTTCGCCTGGTGTCATCACGCCAGGTACGAAGGGCAGTTGCGCGGTCTGCACGGCGTTCAGTAGAGCGGGCGTCATGCCTGGCGAGAGGGCGAAACGCGCGCCCGCGTCCTTGACCCGCTGTGCTTCATCGGGCCGGGTTACCGTGCCTGCGCCCACACACAGCCCGGGCGCGTGGCGCGCGGCGGCCTCGATGGCGGCCAGCGCGGCCGGGTGACGCAGGGTGATTTCGATCACGTCGATGCCGCCTTCGAGCAGGGCGTCGGCCAGAGGTGCGGCCTGTTTCGGGTCGGTGATGACGACCACGGGCACGATGCGGGAGCGGAAGGAGGGCAGGGGCAAGGTCATGATGGAGCGAGACGATAACAAAACACAAAAACCGCGACGGCGATCGGTCACCAGCGCGGGACGGATGCCTATCGGCGTGGACTCAGCCCAACAGCGGCGAGGCGCCGGCCTCGGCGCGGCCCGCGTGCTGGCGGAAGAGGGCGAAGAGGTCGCGGCCCACGCCACTGTGCTCCGCGGACAGATCCGGCACGCGCACGGTGCGAGCGGCCAGCTCGTGCTCGGGAACTTCGAGCAGCAGGCGACCCGCCTCGCAATCGAGGTCGATCAAGTCACCGTCGCGCACGCGGGCGATCATGCCGCCGTCCAGTGCCTCGGGACTGAGGTGGATGGCGGCCGGCACCTTGCCGGAGGCGCCGGACATGCGCCCGTCGGTGACGAGCGCGACTTTGTAGCCTTTGTCCTGCAGCGTGCCGAGTGCGGGTGTGAGCTTGTGCAGCTCGGGCATGCCGTTGGCACGCGGGCCCTGGTGGCGCACCACGGCCACGAAATCGCGTTCCAGTTTGCCCTGCTTGAACAGTTCCTGCAGTTCCTGCTGGCTGTCCACGACCACGGCGGGCGCGCGCACATGGCGGTGCTGCGGCTTGACGGCCGAGGTTTTGACCACGGCGCGGCCCAGATTGCCTTGCAGCAGCTTGAGGCCACCGTCAACGCTGAAGGGGTCGGCCACGCCACGCAGCACATCGGTGTTGCCCGAGCTGGCCGGCGCGGGGCGCCAGGCCAGGGCGGCGTAGGGGCCGCTGCCATCCTGCCAGGGTTCCTGGGTGTAGGCCTGCAGGCCCTGGCCCATCACGGTACGCACGTCCGGGTGCAGTAGGCCGGCGGACAGCAACTCGCGGATCAGGAAGCCCATGCCACCGGCCGCATGGAAGTGGTTCACGTCGGCCGTGCCGTTGGGATAGATGCGCGTGAGCAGGGGCACGCTGGCCGACAGCTCGGCGAAATCGTCCCAGTCGATCAGCACGCCCGCGGCCCGCGCCATGGCCACCAGGTGCAGCGTGTGGTTGGTCGAGCCGCCGGTGGCCAGCAGACCCACGATGGCGTTGACGATGGTTTTCTCGCTCACCACCTCGGCCATGGGCGCGCTGTTGGCCAGGTCGCCAGCCGCCGCCGCCTGGGCCAGCGCCACCGCGCGTTGCACGGCCGTGCGCGTCAGCAGCGGACGCAGCGTGGTCTGCGGGTTCACGAAGGACGCGCCGGGCAGGTGCAGGCCCATGATCTCCATCAGCATCTGGTTGGAGTTGGCCGTGCCGTAGAAGGTGCAGGTTCCCGCGCCGTGGTAAGCCGCTTCCTCGGCCTGGAGCAGTTCGTCGCGGCTGACCTTGCCTAGCGCGTAGAGCTGGCGCACCTTGGCTTTCTCGTCATTGGGCAGGCCCGAGCTCATGGGGCCCGAGGGCACGAAGACCACGGGCAACTGGCCGAACTGCAGCGAGCCGATCACCAGGCCGGGCACGATCTTGTCGCAGATGCCCAGGCAGAGCGCGGCGTCGAACACATTGTGCGAGAGCGACACCGCCGTCGCCAGCGCGATCACGTCGCGGGAGAACAGCGAGAGCTCCATGCCTTCGTAACCCTGGGTCACGCCGTCGCACATGGCGGGCACGCCGCCGGCCACCTGGGCCGTGGCACCGGCCGCGCGCGCGGCCGCGCGGATCTGCTCGGGGTAGTTCTCGTAGGGCTGGTGGGCCGAGAGCATGTCGTTGTAGGCGGTGACGATGCCCAGGTTGGGCGCGCGCGCCGCGCGCAGGGTCAGTTTGTCATTGACCGGCATCGCGGCCCAGGCATGCGCCGCGTTGGCGCAGCCCATGCCCTCGCGGTAGGGGCCGGGCTTGCGCGAGCGCGCCACCATGGCCAGATAAGCGGCGCGGGTCTCGCGGCTGCGCTCGACGATGCGCTCGGTGACGGTCTTGATCGTGGGATGCAGGGGGGTGGGTGCGTTCATGGTTCGTCTCTCATCACGCGGGAGCGCGCAATTTTTCAATCAGCGTGCCACACCGCGACCGGCTCGGTCGCGTGGCGCAGCACCAGGGAGATCGGCAGGTCCGTGCCGGGCATGGCTTGGCTCTGTGCGCGTGCGTGCTGGTAGACCGTCCATTTGGTGGGGCCGGCGATGGACAGTACGGTGTGGCGGCTCTTCAGCAGCGCCGCGAGATTGAGGCTGAGGCGCGGGTGGGGCGCTTGCGCGGGTGTCAGTGCCACCACGTCCGGCGCGGCCTCGGGCCGCAACGCGTCGGCCACGCCGGGGGCGTCGGGGAACAGCGAAGCCGTGTGGCCGTCCTCGCCCATGCCGAGCACGGTCACGTCGGCGGTGAGCGCCGCTTGCGCCGCATGGGCTTTGTCCAGGGGCAGCAGGCGCGCGGCGGCGGCCGGGCCTTGCAGCAGATGGGCACGCAGCAGGGTTTCGTTGCGTTCGGCATGACCGTCCGGCAGGTGGCGCTCGTCCACCAACTGCACGGCCACCTGGGCCCAGTCCAGCGGCTGTGCGCGCAATTGCTCGAACAGTGCCACGGGCGAGCGCCCGCCAGACACACGCAGCAGGGCCTGGCCGCGCGCGGCCAAGGCGGACCGCAGGCGCGCCGCGATGTCGCGCGCGAGCGCTTCGGCGTTGGCGTGGAGATGTTCCACGGGCATGGGCATCAGCGGCCTCCGTGTTGGGCGAAACCCGTCATGTGTGAAGTCGATCTCATGTTTCCTCGAACCAGGCCAGGCCTTCGCGCGCCATCAAGGCCGAACTGGCGGCCGGGCCCCAACTGCCCGCGGGGTAGGGACGGGCAGGCTGGTTCGACGCCTGCCAGCCGCGCTGGATGGGGTCGATCCAGCGCCAGGCGGCTTCCAGCTCGTCGCGCCGCATGAAATGCGTCAGGCGGCCGTGTACCACGTCCATCAGCAGGCGCTCGTAGGCCTCGGCGCGGCGCCGGCGCGAGGCCGACTGCAGGTCCAGGCCCAGGTCCACGCGCTGCATGCGCATGCCGCTGCCGGGTTCCTTGACCATCATTTGCAACTGGATGGACTCTTCCGGTTGCAGGGTGATGACCAGCCGGTTGGGTTGGGCGTCGGGCTGGTCCGCAAACACCGAGAACGGCGGTTGGGCGAACTCGATGATGATCTGGCTGCGCCGGTTCGGCATGCGCTTGCCGGTGCGCAGGAAGAAGGGCACGTGGGCCCAGCGCGGGTTGCGCACATGGGCCTTGAGCGCGATGAAGGTTTCGGTCTGGCTGTCCGAGGGCACGCCCTCCTCCTGCCGGTAGCCCGGTGCGGCATGGCCTTCCGCATGGCCGGCCGTGTACTGGCCGCGCACGGTGTCGCGCTGGATGTCGGCTGGCGTCAGGGGCTGGAGCGAGCGCAGCACCTTGAGTTTTTCGTCGCGTACATCGTCGGGGTCGAGTGACAGGGGCGGCTCCATGGCCACGATGCACATCAGCTGCAGCAGGTGGTTCTGCACCATGTCACGCAGGGCGCCTGTGTGGTCGTAGAAGCCGGCGCGGCTGCCCACGCCCACCGATTCGGCCACGGTGATCTGCACGCTGCGGATATTGGGGCCGCGCCAGAGGGGTTCAAAGATGGCGTTGCCGAAGCGCAGCACCATGAGGTTTTGCACCGTTTCCTTGCCCAGGTAATGGTCGATGCGGTAGATCTGGCGCTCGGCGAAGTGGCGGGCCACCTCGTCGTTGATGGCGCGCGCCGACTCGAGGTCGTGGCCCAGTGGTTTTTCAAGCACCACGCGTGCGTCGGCGTTGATCAGGCCCTGCGTGGCCAGCTCGGCGCAGATGGGCGCGAACAGGTCGGGCGCGGTCGCGAGGTAGTAGACGCGCAGGGCCGTGCGCGCGCAGCAGGCGCGCAGCGCGGCGAAGCTCTCGGGTCGGGTCGCGTCCACGGTGGCGAAATCCAGCCGCGCCAGGAAGCCGCTCCAGGCCGCTGCGTCATGGGTGTTGTCGGGGATGAATGGGCGCGCGCGCTCGGCGACGAAGGCCGCGTAGTCCGCCGTGGTCCAGGGCTGGCGGCCCACCCCCACGATGCGCGCCTCAGCCGGCAGGCGGCCGTGCAGATGGGCCATGTACAGCGCGGGGATCAGCTTGCGCAGCGCCAGGTCGCCAGCGCCGCCGAAGATGACGAGGTCCAGGGGCAGGAGTGTGTCGTTCTTGGTGTTCATGCGGGTGTTCAGGTCACGGGGCAAGCTGCATCTTGGCACGGGCGCCGTCGGCTGTCAGGTGCTGGCGCGCGCTACCACCTCGTAAGGCAGGCGCACACTGTGCTGGGGCGGTTGCCCACCGCGCATCAGTTGCAGCAGCATCTGCGCGCCGGCCTCGCCGATGGCCCAACGTGGCGTGCGCACGGTGGTCAGCGGCGGCAGCATCTGCGCGCTGCCTGCCAGGTCGTTGAAGCCAGCGATGGCGAGTTGCCGCGGCACGGCCACCCCCAGGCGCTGCGCAGCCAGCAGGCCGCCCTGGGCCAGGTCGTCGTTGCAGAAGAAGACGGCGTCCACGTCCGGCTGTTCGCGCAGCAGTCGCTCCAGCAGTTCGGCGCCCAGGGCCAGGGACGAGCGTGCCGAGCTCAGCAACTCCAGACCGGCATCGTACAGACCGGCAGCGCGCAGGCAACGGCGATAGCCCTCGGCCCGTTGCAGGGTGCGCGGGTCGAGCTGGGCGGCGATGAAGGCGATGCGCCGCCGCCCGCCCGCCAGCAGGTGCGCGGTCATGGCGGCACCCGCATCCTGCTGTGAGAAGCCGGCGCAGTAGACCTGGGGTGCGTCGGTCACTTCCATCAGGTGCACGCAGGGCACGCCGCTGGCGGCGATCAACTGGCGCGCGGTTTCGGTGCGATCAAAGCCGGTGACCAGCAGTCCGGCCGGACGCAGCGCGAGGTAGCTGCGCAGCAGCTCTTCCTCTTCCTGCGCGTCGTAATGCGTCACGCCGATCAGCGGTTGGTAGCCCGCCGGGAACAGGGTGCGGTGCACGGCTTCGAGCACATCCACAAACAGGGTGTTGGACAGCAGGGGCACGAGCACCGGCACCTGGGTGCTGCGCTGCGTGGCCAGGGCACGGGCTGCGGGGTCCGGCACGTAACCCAGGCGTTGCGCGGCCTCTTGCACGCGGGCCACCAGTTCCGCGGCCACGCCGCGTTCTCCGCGCAGGGCGCGCGAGGCGGTGATGGGGCTGACTTCGGCGGCGTGAGCCACGTCGTTGAGGGTGACGCGACCGCTGGAACGGCGGCGGCGCGGGTGCATGCTCAAGGGTTATCCCTGCGGATTTGGAAAGAGGGGATGCGGTAGGATAGCGCTACCATTGAAGAAATTCAAGGCTGCACAGCAGCGCAAACCGGTTCATCAGGGTTTTCATTCAGGTTTCTCAACACCGTTCATCCATCCGCACGGCACGCACCTGACGTGCCGTTTTCACGGAGCACTGGACAGCGCTACCAAATCATGTCCGACACACCGACTACCGTGCCCCATGCCAGGTCCGCGCCGCACCACCTCGTGGTGATGGGTGTGGCTGGTTGTGGCAAATCCAGCCTGGCGCAAGCCGTGGCCCGCCAGTTGGGCTGGCGCCTGCACGAGGGGGATGATTACCACTCTGCCGAGAACGTGCGCAAGATGCGCGCGGGCATCGCGCTGAACGATGAGGACCGGGCTGGCTGGCTGGAATGCCTGGGGGCCGTGCTGGCCGCCGAACCGGGCGTGGTGCTGACCTGCTCCGCCCTGCGCCGCGCCTACCGCGACCGCCTGCGCGCCGCCGCGCCTGGCCTTCGTTTCGCCTTCATGGGCCTGGACCAGGACGCGGCGCGCCAGCGTGTGGCCGCGCGGCCGGGCCACATCTTTCCGGTCAGCCTGGTGGCGAGTCAGTTCCAGACGCTGGAAGACCCCAGTGGCGAAACCGGGGTTCTGACGCTTGACGCCTTGCAGCCGCTGGACCTGCTGTGTCGCCAGGTCTGCGACTGGCTGGGCCGACCCATCCCTCAAGATTGAAGAGCCCCTGGCATGACCCAAGATTCCCATTCCCCTTCCGCTGCCCAGCGGTTCGGCAGCCTGCTCATGGCGGTCTGCCTAGCCGTGATGGCGCTGGCGGTGTTCATCAACGTGGTGCTGCGCTATGGCTTCGGCAGTGGCGTGGCGGCCAGCGAGGAACTGTCGCGCCTGCTTTTCGTCTGGCTGGTCTGCATCGGCGCGACCGCGGCTTACGCGCGCGGCGAGCACATGGCCTTCACCGCGCTGGTCCGGCGCTTTCGCCATGGTGCTGCCATGCCCTGGCTGGCGCGGCTCATCCACCTGCTGGTGGTGGCGGCCTGCGTCATGCTGGCTTGGGGCGCCTGGCAACAGGTCGTGGTGGGCATGGACAGCCACAGCGTGGTGTTGCGCTATCCCGTGGCCTTGCTGCCCCTGCCGGCCCTGCTGTGCAGCGTCGCCATCGGGGGCATGGCACTGCGCGATCTGGTGCGCGGACGCCTGCCGGATTTCGGGCACGAAGCCGAAGTGGAGTGAGTGATGAGTCTCGAAGCACAAGCCTTCATTGTTTTTTGCCTCGGCATGGTGGTGTTCATGGGCCTGGGCGTGCCCATGGCCTTTGCCCTGGTGCTGACTGGCGCGGGCATGGCCTGGACGCTGGATTTCTGGGACACCCAGTTGCTGGCCCAGAACCTGGTGGCCGGCATCGACAGTTTTCCGCTGCTGGCCGTGCCCTTCTTCATTCTTGCGGGTGAACTGATGAACGCCGGCGGCATCAGCCGCCGCATCATCGAGATGGCGCGCGCCTGGGTGGGTCACATCCGGGGCGGCCTGGGTTTCGTGACGATTGGCGCGGCCATGCTGATGGCCAGCATGAGTGGCTCCGCCCTGGCGGACACGGCGGCGCTGGCCACCATCCTGCTGCCCATGATGAAGCAGCACGGCTACCCCATGGGTCGTTCGGCCGGCCTGATGGCGGCGGGTGGCATCATCGCGCCCATCATCCCGCCGTCCATGCCCATGGTGATCTATGGCGTGACGACCAACACCTCGATTTCCCAGCTCTTCCTCTCGGGCATCGTGCCTGGCTTCATCATGGGCCTGGGCCTGGTGATCGCGTGGCGGATCGAAAGCGCGCGCATGACGGGCGTGCAGCGTGACGAGCCCATGCCCTACAAGGCACGCTTGCGCGCCACGGTCAAGGCGTTCTGGGCCTTGCTGATGCCGGTCATCATCATTGGCGGCATGAAGTCCGGCGTGTTCACGCCGACCGAGGCGGCGGTGGTGGCGGCGTTCTACGCGCTGGTGGTCGCCACGCTGGTGCACCGCGAGATGACCCTCGCGCAGCTGCAAGGCGTGCTGGCCCGCGCGGCCAAGACCACGGCCATCGTGATGTTCCTGTGCGCGGGCGCGCAGGTGGCCAGCTACATGGTCACGCTGGCCGATCTGCCCACCGTGTTGACGGGCTGGCTCGGTGGCCTGACCGAGAACCCCAAGCTGCTGATGCTGGTGATGATGGGCGTGCTGGTCCTGATCGGCACCGCGCTGGACCTGACGCCCACCATCCTGATCTTCGCGCCCGTGATGCTGCCCATCGCGGTCAAGGCCGGCATCGACCCGGTGTACTTTGGCCTGATGTTCGTGCTCAACGGCACCATCGGCCTGATCACCCCCCCCGTGGGCACGGTACTCAACGTGGTGGCGGGCGTGGGCCGCATGCGGCTGGACGAGGTGATTCGCGGGGTGAATCCCTATCTGGTGGTCTATCTGGCCATCCTGCTGCTCTTCATCGCCTTTCCGCAGATCGTCACCTTGCCCGTGGCCTGGCTGCGCTGACGGTTCCTACTTTCTTTCACTCGCTTCAAGGAGACATCCCATGAAACTGATTCGACGCACCCTGCTCGCCGCCACCACGGCCGCTGTGCTGGCCGCGCCCCTGGCCGGTCTGGCCCAGGACGTGAAGTCGCGCATCATCCGCTTTGGCTACGGCCTGAACGAACAGTCCAACCAGGGCCGCGCGGTCAAGGTGTTCGCCGACGAGGTGGCCAAGGCTTCCAATGGCAAGCTGCGCCTGCGCGCGGTGGGCGCGGCGGCCCTGGGCTCGGACGTGCAGATGCAGCAGGCCCTGATCGGCGGTGCCCAGGAGATGATGGTGGGCTCCACCGCCACCCTGGTGGGCATCACCCAGGAAATGGCGCTGTGGGACACGCCCTTCCTCTTCAACAACTCCCAGGAAGCCGATGCCCTGCTGGACGGCCCGGTGGGCCAGAAGGTGATGGACAAGCTGCAGGAAAAGGGCCTGGTCGGCCTGGTCTACTGGGAAAACGGCTTCCGCAACCTGACCAACAACAAGCGTCCGGTCACCAAGGTGGAGGACATGGACGGCATCAAGCTGCGCGTGATGCAGAACAACGTCTTCCTCGACAGCTTCAAGACGCTGGGCGCCAACGCCGTGCCGCTGCCGTTCTCCGAACTGTTCAGCGCGCTGGAAACCAAGACGGTGGATGGCCAGGAGAACCCGTACAACACCATCCTGTCGAGCAAGTTCTACGAAGTCCAGAAGTACCTGAGCGTGACCAACCACGTCTACAGCCCCTGGATCGTGACCGTCAGCAAGAAGTGGTGGGACACCCTGTCCAAGGATGAGCAGAAGATCCTGCTGGACGCCGCGAAGAAGAGCCGTGACTTCGAGCGCACGGACACACGCGCCGAGGCCGCCCAGGCCCTGGCTGAGCTGCGTGCCAAGGGCATGCTGATCAACGAGCTGACCCCCGCCGAGACCGACCGCATGCGCGCGCGCCTGACGCAGGTGAATGCCAGCATCGCCACCGGCGTGGGCCAGGCCCTGTGGGACGAAACCCAGGCCGAGCTCAAGCGCTTGCGCGCGAAGAAATAAGCCCGTTTCCCGGGTCCAGCAAGCCGCCCCGCGCCTGTCGCGCCGGGCGGCTTTTTCTTTTGACACTGGCTCGCGGGCGGCCCGATCGACACGCTCTCGCGGACTCGGCATTCACGCCCGGGTCGCCGAGGTCATGCGCTCCTGGTACTCGCGCGGCGTGCAGTCGAGTTCGCGGCGGAAGACGGTGTACATGTACTGCAGCGAGGTGAAGCCGCTGCGCACGGCGACATCGGCGCTCGAGGCGTCGCGTCGCGCCAGCATGTCCTTGGCAACGTCGAGTTTGTGGGACAGGATCGCCTGATGCACGGTGCAGCTGAGGTCGCGGCGGAAATGCTCTTCCAGCGCCGAGCGTGAGATGCCCACGTAAGCGGCCACCTGCTCGGTCTTGATGCCCTGGCAGGCGTATTGCCGGATGAAGTGACGCGCGCGCATCACGTAGGGGTTCGACAGGGGTTGATGGCGGGACGACGCGAGCGCATTGATGCCGACCGGGTCAATGAGCACCCGGTGTCCGGGCAGGCGCACGCCACCCAGCATCTGGTGCAGGAGGTGCGCGGCGGTACGCCCCATCTCCTCCGTGCTCTGGATGACGGAGGACAGCGGGATGCGGCCCAGGGTGCGGGCCAGCGGATCGTTGTCGATGCCAATGATCGCGACCTGCTCGGGAACGGCGAGATCGGCCCGCAGGCAGGCCTGCAGCAGATGGCGCGCGCGCGCGTCGTTGACGGCGATGATGCCGACCGGCTTGGGCAGGGCGCGCAACCAGTCGATCAACTGGGCGCTGGCCTGGTTCCATGCCAGCGCGCTGGTGAGCAGGCCGCGGTAAATCTCGTCGTGCGCGGGCGCGCCGGGCTGATCGGCCTGGCGCAGGCGCAGGTAGATCCGCTCACGTTCCTGTGCCCAGCGGTAGCCCGCCGATTCAGGCAGGCTGTACAGGGCGAAGTTCTGCAGGCCCGCAGAGATCAGGTGGTTGTAGGCCAGCGAGATCAGCTGCCCGTTGTCGATCGCGACGTAGGGGTGCTGGCTCGGATAGGCCGCCGGGTCTTCGTAGGAGGCGCCGATCGCGACGATGGGCAGGCGGCAGTGCTGCAGCGCCTCAGCGACGGCCGGGTCGTCGAAGTCGGCAATGATGCCGTCGCCGTCGAAGTGCTCGATGCCTGCGAGTCGGCAGTGGTAATCGTCCTCGAGGAAGAGATCCCAGGTGACCCGCGTCGAGCGCAGGTAGTCGCCAATGCCGACGATGATTTCCCGGTCGTAGATCTTGTTCGCGCTGAACAGGAGCGCGATCCGGTGGATGCGCGGATGCGCGGGCGAGGGGCTGTGCATGGTGGCTGACGCGGTCTCGCTGGATGTCGACTTGTCTCCGTGGATGGCCTGGCGCGGCTCCATGGCCATGCGCTCTTCTTCTCTTCTTGTTAGTACCTAGGTGGAACCACCAATGCCGCTGGCATGGCGCATGTACCGACCGCGATGATAAATAAACATTAGATTCATTGGCCGATTTCACAATCGACCGCGGGATGGGAGAGGGCTACGATGAAAACGCCCTGCGTGCTTCCTTCTTGAAGGACCGCACGCGACGGGGGCGGATTCACACGCGGCATCGAGTCGCGTGCGGGGTCCGTGCTTCGAGTCATGGACCGATTCATCGGCCCATCAATCAATACAAAACAGGAGTGAGACAAATGATTTTCAGCAAACGTCGTTCCGTACTGGGTGCGCTGGCCTGTGGTGCCATCCTCGCCAGTTCGCTGCTCGGGTCGATGGCGCATGCCAGCAAGGAGCATCCGGAGATCGGTTTCAGCATCGATGACCTGCGCGTCGAGCGTTGGGCGCGTGATCGTGACTATTTCGTGGCCGCGGCCATGAAGCTCGGTGCCAAGGTGTCGGTGCAATCGGCCGACGCCAACGAGGCACGCCAGATTGCCCAGATCGAAAACATGATTTCGCGTGGCGTGGATGTGATCGTGATCGTGCCGTTCAACTCCAAGGCCCTGACCAACGTCGTGGCCGAGGCGAAGAAAGCCGGCATCAAGGTGCTGTCGTATGACCGACTGATCCTCGACGCCGACGTCGATGCCTACATTTCCTTCGACAACCACAAGGTCGGGGAAATGCAGGCGCAGGGCGTCTACAGCGCGCGTCCGAAGGGCAATTATTTCCTGCTGGGCGGCGCGCCGACCGACAACAACGCCAAGATGCTGCGCGAAGGCCAGTTGAAGGTGCTGCAGCCCGCGATCGACCGCGGGGACATCAAGGTGGTCGGTTCGCAATGGGTGCCTGAGTGGAGCCCATCCACCGCGCTCTCGATCATGGAAAACGCGTTGACCGCCAATGGCAACAAGATCGACGCCGTGGTCGCCTCGAACGACGGCACAGCGGGCGGCGCGATCCAGGCGCTGGCCGCGCAACGCATGGCCGGCAAAGTGCCGATCTCGGGCCAGGACGCCGACCTGGCCGCCGTCAAGCGCCTGATCGCTGGCACGCAGACGATGACGGTCTACAAGCCGCTCAAGCAGATCGCGACCACCGCGGCCCAGTTGGCGGTGGATCTCGCCAAGGGCGCCAAACCGACCTACAACTCGCAGTACGACAACGGCAAGAAAAAGGTTGACACCGTGCTGCTGCAACCGACCGTGTTGACCAAGTCGAACATCGATCTGGTCGTCAAGGACGGTCTCTACACCCAGGCGCAGATCAGCGGCAAGTAACCGGGCCGCTTGCGATCGCAGGGTGGGTGCGTCGGCCGACGTACCCACCGCGCTTCGCGCGTGGAGAAAAAGCATGACACAACCTTTGCTGGCGATGCGTGGCATCGTCAAGGCGTTCGCGGGTGTCAAGGCGCTCGATGGCATCGACCTGACGGTGATGCCGGGTGAATGCGTTGGCCTGTGTGGTGAGAATGGCGCGGGCAAGTCCACACTGATGAAGGTGCTCTCGGGGGTCTACCCGCACGGCACCTGGGACGGTGCCATCTACTGGGATGGTGCGCCGCTCGAGGCGCGGGGCATCCGCGACACCGAGCGGGCCGGCATCGTCATCATCCACCAGGAATTGATGCTCGTGCCCGAACTGTCGGTGGCCGAGAACATTTTCCTTGGCAATGAAATCACGCTGCCCGGCGGGCGCATGAACTATGACGCGATGTATCAGCGCGCTGACGAGTTGCTGCGTGGATTGAACATCAAAGGCATCAACGTGGCCCAGCCGGTCATGAACTATGGCGGTGGACATCAGCAGCTGATCGAGATCGCCAAGGCCTTGAACAAACAGGCCAAGCTCTTGATTCTTGACGAACCTTCGTCCTCGCTGACGGCGACCGAGATACGTATCCTGCTCGACATCGTGCGCGACTTGAAGAAACGTGGTGTCGCGTGCGTCTACATCTCGCACAAGCTCGACGAGGTGGCGGCAGTGTGCGACACCATCACGGTGATCCGCGATGGTCGGCACGTGGCCACGGCACCGATGAAGGACTTGAGTACCGACCGCATCATCACGCAGATGGTGGGGCGAGAAATCAGCAACCTGTTTCCGCGTGAGCCGCATGAAATCGGAGAGGTCTTGTTCGAGGCCCGCCATGTGACTTGCCATGATGTCAACAATGCGCACCGAAAGCGCGTGGACGATGTTTCCTTCAGCCTGCGCCGTGGCGAGATTCTCGGCGTGGCGGGCCTGGTGGGCGCGGGGCGGACCGAATTGATGCAGGCAATTTTTGGTGCCTATCGGGGCGCGAGTCGTGCCCAGGTGCTGCTCGACGGCAAGCCGGTGAAGATCCGCTCGCCGCTGGACGCGATCCGCTCGGGCATCGCGATGGTGCCGGAAGATCGCAAGTTGCACGGCATCGTTCCGCTCATGAGCGTTGGGCACAACATCACCCTGGCCGTGCTGCAGCGCTTCGCGCAGGGCGGGCGCATCGAGGCGTCGGCGGAGCTGGACACGATTCGTGCCGAGATGCAGCGTCTGTCGGTGCGCGCCGCGCATCCCATGCTGCCGATTGCCAGCCTGTCCGGGGGCAATCAGCAGAAGGCCGTGCTCACGCGCATGCTGCTGACCCACCCGCGCGTGCTGATCCTCGACGAACCGACACGTGGCGTCGATGTGGGTGCGAAGTACGAAATCTACAAACTGATCTTCCGTCTCGCGCGCGAGGGCATGGCCATCATCGTCGTGTCGTCCGAGCTGCCCGAGGTGCTCGGTCTCAGCGACCGGGTGCTGGTGATCGGCGAGGGCGAGCTGCGTGGCGATTTCGTCAACGAGAACCTGACGCAAGAAGACATTCTGACCGCCGCGATCCAACCGGCGCGGCGTTCCCCCAGCAGTGAAGTGATGGCAGCATGATCCCTGAAACCCTATCCTCCCCCGCCATGGCACCGCAAGAAGCGGGCAGCGGTTCTTCGCAACGTCCGCAACAGCTGTTCATGCGCTACAAGATCCTGGCCCTGCTGATCGCGGTGGCCGTGATCTGGATCTTTTTCTCGGTGATGACCGAGGGATCCTTCATCACGCCGCGCAATGTGTCGAACCTGCTGCGGCAGATGTCGATCACCGGCATGCTGGCCTGCGGCATGGTCTTCGTGATCATCGCGGGCGAGATCGACTTGTCGGTTGGCGCTTTACTGGGCCTGCTGGGTGGTCTGGCCGCCATCCTGGACGTGAGTTTCGGCTGGCCGATCTGGTACACGTTTCCCACGGTGCTGTTGATAGGAACGGCCGCCGGACTGTTCAACGGCTGGTTGTCCACCTACGGCGGCATTCCCTCCTTCATCGTTGGCCTGGGCGGCATGCTCGCCTACCGCGGCATCCTGCTCGGCGCGACGGGTGGCTCGACCATCGCGCCCGTCTCGGAGGAGTTTGTCTTCATCGGGCAGGGCTACCTGCCACGTCTGCTCGGACATGCCATGGCTGTTCTGATCTTCGTGCTGCTGGCCGCGCTGACGATCATGCGTCGCCGCAGTCAACAGCGGTATCAACTGATGGTCGCGCCGATCTGGCAAGACGTCGCGAAAGTCGTCGTCGTTGGCGTCCTGATCGCCGGTTTCATGACCATGCTCGATCAGTACGGCGGTATTCCCGTGCCGGTGCTGCTCCTGCTCGTGATGCTGGGCGTCTTTTCCTGGATTGCCACGCAGACGGTCTTTGGGCGACGCATCTACGCGGTGGGCTCGAACCTGGATGCCACGCGTCTGTCGGGCATCAACACCGACCGCGTCAAGTTGGCGGTGTTTGCGTTGATGGGGCTGATGTGCGCGTTCGCCGGGATGATCAACACGGCGCGTCTGGCCGCTGGTTCTCCGTCGGCGGGTTCACAGGGGGAGCTCGACGCCATCGCGGCCTGTTTCATCGGCGGCACCTCGATGCGTGGTGGATCCGGCACCGTCTACGGCGCGCTGATCGGCGCGCTGGTGATGGCCAGCCTGGACAACGGCATGTCGATGCTCGACGTCGACGCCTACTGGCAGATGATCGTCAAAGGCGCGATCCTGGTGCTGGCGGTTTGGGTCGACGTGCTGTCGCGTTCGAGCCGTATCTGACACGGCGGCGCCGTGGTTTTTCCTGGCTTCAGCTTTTGACTGACTGAAGATTCATTTCATGACTTACGCAATCTATCCAACTCTGCTTGACAAGAACGTGGTGGTGACCGGCGGCGGCAGCGGCATCGGCGCGGCCATCGTGGAAGCCTATGTGCAACAAGGCGCGCGCGTCACTTTCCTGGACGTGGCCCGCGCGGATTCCGAGGCCTTGGTTTCGTCGCTGGCCGGGGCCCGGAACGCGCCGGTGTTCCGCTTCTGCGACCTGACCGACATCCAGGCGTTGAACGTGACCTTTGCCGAGATCGAGGCACAGGCCGGGCCGGTCGAGGTTCTCGTCAACAACGCGGCCAATGACGATCGCCATCGTCCCGGCGACATCAGCGCCGAATACTGGGACCAACGCATCCAGGTCAACCTGCGGCATCAATACTTCTGCGCGCAGGCCGTGATGGGCGGCATGAAGAGGCTGGGGCGCGGGGTGATCCTGAACCTGGGTTCGATCTCCTGGCACCTCGCGCAGGCGGATTTGTCGATCTACATGACCGCCAAGGCGGGCATCGAGGGCATGACGCGGGGCCTGGCGCGCGACCTGGGTGGTTTCGGCATCCGCGTCAACTGCATCGTGCCCGGCGCGGTGCGCACGCCGCGCCAGATGAAGCTGTGGCAAACACCCGAAAGCGAAGCCCAGTTGCTCGCTGCCCAATGCCTGCACAAGCGTGTTGACTCCGTGCATGTGGCGCGCATGGCGCTGTTTCTGTCATCCGACGACGCCGAGTGCTGCACGGCGCGCGAGTATTTCGTCGATGCAGGCTGGTTCGGTGCGTGATGTGAACCCGCTGGATCACCTGAGCCCCGAATGCCTGTGGCCCGTGGCCGCCACCCTCGGGGAAGGGGTGGTGTGGCATGCCCAGGAACGCGCCGTCTACTTCGTCGACATCAAGCAGCGCAAGCTGCATCGTCTCGATACGGTGCATGGTGCGCGGCGCAGCTGGGATGCGCCCGGGCAGGTCGGTTTCGCCCTGCCGCATGTCCGTGGCGGTCTGATGTGCGGTGTCCAGGGTGGCCTGCATCGTTTCGATGCACCGAGCGGGACGTTCACGCTCTGTCTGCCAGTGGAAGCTGATCGACCGGGCAACCGACTCAATGACGGCTACGTCGATACCGAGGGCGCGCTCTGGCTGGGCTCGATGGATGACGCCGAAACCCAGGCGACCGGCGTGCTGTACCGCATCGGCGCGGACGGCTTGCTGAGCGTTCGTGATACTGTCTATGTGATCACGAACGGTCCTGCGTGCAGCCCCGATGGAGCGACGCTCTATCACAACGACACGCTGCAGCGCGTGGTGTATGCCTTCGATGTGGGCCCTGAGGGCTTGCTGAGTCGCAAGCGTGTGTTCGCCCGCATTGCGGGCAGTGGGTATCCCGATGGCATGGCGGTCGATCGCGAGGGATGCCTGTGGGTTGCGCTGTTTGGCGGTGCGCGCATCGAGCGTTTCGCGCCGGATGGTGGCCTGCTGGGCGCGGTGAACTTCCCTTGTTCCAACATTACCAAGCTCGCGTTTGGCGGCGACGATCTGTGCACGGTCTATGTCAGCACGGCGCGCAAGGGCCTCGACGAGGCGGCTTTGGCGCAGCAGCCCTTGGCGGGCGGCCTGTTCATGTTTAGAACAGATGTGGCCGGGCTGGCTTCCACGCCCTGCACCGCGCCCTTGGGCTTCTGAGGCTCAGGCCTGGGCGGCCATTTCCTGCGTCAGCACCTCACCGCGCAGCGAGTGCGGGTAGGCCTGGGTGATCTTCACGTCCACCATCTGGCCGATCAGCCGTGAGGCGGCGGTCTGCATGGCGGGTCCCATGGCGAAGTTCACCGCGCGGTTGCAGACAGTCTTGCCTGTGAGTTCGTTCGGGTTCTTGCGCGAGGGGCCTTCGACCAGGATGCGCTGCGTCGCGCCCACCAGCTTCTGGCTCAGGCGACGCATATTGCCCTCGATCAGGGCCTGCACTTCCTGCAGGCGGCGCAGCTTGACCTCGTGTGGCGTTTCGTCCGGCAGATTGGCCGCGGGCGTGCCGGGACGCGGACTGTAGATGAAGCTGAAGCTGTTGTCGAATTCCATGTCCTCGATCAGCTTCAGGGTCTTGGCGTGGTCGTCCTCGGTCTCGCCGGGAAAACCGACGATCAGGTCCGTGGCCAACGCCAGGTCCGGCCGTGCGGCGCGCAGCTTGCGCACGGTGCTCTTGTATTCGAGCGCCGTGTAGCCGCGTTTCATCGCCATCAGGATGCGGTCGCTGCCGTGCTGCACGGGCAGGTGCAGGTGGCTCACCAGCTTCGGGATGCGCGCGTAGGCCTCGATCAGGCGCGGCGTGAATTCCTTGGGGTGGCTGGTGGTGTAGCGGATGCGCTCAATGCCAGGCATCTCGGCCACCAGCTCGATCAGCGCCGCGAAGTCCAGCCCGTCCTTGGCCCAGGCGTTGACGTTCTGGCCCAGCAGCGTGATTTCCTTCACGCCTTGCGCGGCCAGGCCGGCCACCTCGGTCAGCACGTCGTCCAGCGGGCGGTGCACTTCCTCGCCGCGCGTGTAAGGCACCACGCAGTAGCTGCAGTACTTGGAGCAGCCTTCCATGATGCTGACGAAAGCGCTCGCGCCTTCGGTGCGCGCGGGGGGCAGGTGGTCGAACTTCTCGATCTCGGGAAAGCTGATGTCGACTTGGGGGCGACGCGTGGCCTCGCGTGCGGTGAGCAATTCAGGCAGGCGGTGCAAGGTCTGCGGGCCAAAGACCACGTCCACGTAGGGCGCGCGGGCGATGATGGCCTCGCCTTCCTGGCTGGCGACACAACCGCCGACGCCGATCTTCACGCCCTTGGCCTTCAGGTGCTGCACCCGCCCCAGGTCGGAGAAGACTTTTTCCTGCGCCTTCTCGC
>NZ_CP031395.1:300000-392500 GCF_004328645.1 Hylemonella gracilis | reverse complement strand
GCAGCCATCATTTAAAGAAAGCGTAATAGCTCACTGATCGAGTCGTCCTGCGCGGAAGATGTAACGGGGCTAAGCCAGTTACCGAAGCTGCGGATTTGCACGCAAGTGCAAGTGGTAGGAGAGCGTTCTGTAAGCCTGTGAAGGTGGCTTGTAAAGGCTGCTGGAGGTATCAGAAGTGCGAATGCTGACATGAGTAGCGTTAAAGGGGGTGAAAAGCCCCCTCGCCGTAAGCGCAAGGTTTTCTACGCAACGTTCATCGGCGTAGAGTGAGTCGGCCCCTAAGGCGAGGCAGAGATGCGTAGCTGATGGGAAACAGGTCAATATTCCTGTACCGATCAATAGTGCGATGTGGGGACGGAGAAGGTTAGCTCAGCCAACTGTTGGATGTTGGTTCAAGCCTGTAGTCGTGCCTGGTAGGCAAATCCGCCGGGCTTAGATGAGGGGTGATAACGAGGCTGCTTGCAGTCGAAGTGAGTGATACCCTGCTTCCAGGAAAAGCCACTAAGCTTCAGCTATTGACGACCGTACCGCAAACCGACACTGGTGCGCGAGATGAGTATTCTAAGGCGCTTGAGAGAACTCAGGAGAAGGAACTCGGCAAATTGACACCGTAACTTCGGGAGAAGGTGTGCCCTCAGTAGGTGAACCTGTACAAGGGGAGCCCAAAGGGGTTGCAAAGAATCGGTGGCTGCGACTGTTTATTAAAAACACAGCACTCTGCAAACACGAAAGTGGACGTATAGGGTGTGACGCCTGCCCGGTGCTGGAAGATTAAATGATGGGGTGCAAGCTCTTGATTGAAGTCCCAGTAAACGGCGGCCGTAACTATAACGGTCCTAAGGTAGCGAAATTCCTTGTCGGGTAAGTTCCGACCTGCACGAATGGCGTAACGATGGCCACACTGTCTCCTCCTGAGACTCAGCGAAGTTGAAATGTTTGTGATGATGCAATCTCCCCGCGGAAAGACGGAAAGACCCCATGAACCTTTACTGTAGCTTTGTATTGGACTTTGAACGGATCTGTGTAGGATAGGTGGGAGGCTTTGAAGCGGTGTCGCTAGACATCGTGGAGCCAACGTTGAAATACCACCCTGGTGCGTTTGAGGTTCTAACCTGGATCCCTTATCGGGATTGGGGACAGTGCATGGTAGGCAGTTTGACTGGGGCGGTCTCCTCCCAAAGCGTAACGGAGGAGTTCGAAGGTACGCTAGTTACGGTCGGACATCGTGACGATAGTGCAATGGCATAAGCGTGCTTAACTGCGAGACTGACAAGTCGAGCAGATGCGAAAGCAGGACATAGTGATCCGGTGGTTCTGTATGGAAGGGCCATCGCTCAACGGATAAAAGGTACTCTGGGGATAACAGGCTGATACCGCCCAAGAGTTCATATCGACGGCGGTGTTTGGCACCTCGATGTCGGCTCATCTCATCCTGGGGCTGTAGCCGGTCCCAAGGGTATGGCTGTTCGCCATTTAAAGAGGTACGTGAGCTGGGTTTAAAACGTCGTGAGACAGTTTGGTCCCTATCTTCCGTGGGCGCTGCAGATTTGAGGAAGCCTGCTCCTAGTACGAGAGGACCGGAGTGGACACACCTCTGGTGTACCGGTTGTCACGCCAGTGGCATCGCCGGGTAGCTATGTGTGGAAGAGATAACCGCTGAAAGCATCTAAGCGGGAAACTCGTTTCAAGATGAGATCTGCCGGGGCCTTGAGCCCCCTAAAGAGTCGTTCAAGACCAGGACGTTGATAGGCTGGGTGTGGAAGCGCAGTAATGCGTTAAGCTAACCAGTACTAATTGCTCGTGCGGCTTGACCCTATAACTTTGATCTCAATGCAGATCAAGTTGGTTATGCCAAGACGCAATCCAAATAAGCTGATTCGAGCTCTATAAATTGGTCCTCTTGACACAGTCAAGAAGACAAAAAGTTATGCCTGATGACCATAGCAAGGTGGTACCACTCCTTCCCATCCCGAACAGGACAGTGAAACGCCTTTGCGCCGATGATAGTGCGGGTTCCCGTGTGAAAGTAGGACATCGTCAGGCTCCTATAGCCTCAGACCGCCCTCTCGGATTATTCCGACGAGGGCGTTTCTGTTTTGTTTTGGTGAAAATCGCGAATGCTCGTAAAGTAAGGCCATGGCCTCTACTCTGGAGAGCGACGTCGTGCAAAGCAAGCCCAAGGCCCGTCGGCCTTGGTGGGCCGTCATCCGCAGTCTCAGCGCCCGGCATCGTGAGCGCATCGCTGGCCATCTATTGGCGCTGGACCCGCAGGACCGGTATCTCCGTTTCGGATACGCTGCCAACGACGCACAAATCCGCTCCTATGTAGACAAATTAGACTTCGAGCGCGATGTCGTGTTTGGCATCTATAACTGGCGCCTGAAGCTGGTCGCCATGGCCCACCTTGCGCATTCGGTGGATCGAAGCTATGACGCCTGCGCGGAGTTTGGCGTCTCCGTCCTGCCCTCGGCCAGAGGGCATGGTTACGGGGGGCAACTCTTCGCTCGTGCCATGCTGCATGCCCGCAACGCAGGCGTGCAGTTGATGTTCATCCACGCCTTGAGTGAGAACAAGATCATGCTGGGCATCGCGCGCAAAGCCGGTGCCACGGTGGAATACGACGGTTCTGAGGCGCAAGCCTATCTGCGTCTGCCTGCGGCCACGTTCGAGACGCAGGTGGCGGAGTTGCTGGAAGAGCAATTGGCTCAAGCCGACTATCGACTCAAGATGCAAGCCCGGCAATTTTGGAACTTGCTGTCGGATCTGCAAGATGTGCGGCGCGGCGTACGCGAAGGCCGACATCGAACCGGCTCCTGAATTTTGGCATCGCGCAAGCTCGATGCCCACAGCAGCAATCAGGTGCCGTTCGCAATCTTCCGCGGGACACTGGCGATTTCCGAGCCGTCACGCTTCTCCGCTATCCTATAGGCTTCGTAACTTCCGCCTTGTGCGTTGCCTCAGTGCCTGACCCTTATCCTGCGCGTTTTTCCGAGAAGGAAGACAAGCGCACTCTCTGGAAAAGAATTGTCGAAATCATTCGGCCGGGACCGGACTCCACGGCCGAACTGATCGAGACCCTCGCCGAAGCCGAGGACAAGCAGCTCATAGGCGCTGAGTCGCGCTTCATGCTCGAAGGCGTGCTGCGCATGGCCGATCAAAGCGCCGGCGATGTGATGGTGCCGACCCCACGCATGGACTTGGTGGACATCAACGCACCCTACAGCGAGTTGCTCCACGCGGTCATCGATGCCGCGCATTCGCGTTTTCCAGTGTACGAAGGGGAACGGGAAAACATCATCGGCATTCTCTTGGCCAAGGATTTGCTCAAACTGCAGCGCGCGCCCGAACTGAATATCCGGGCGCTGTTGCGACCAGCGGTGTTCGTGCCGGAAAGCAAGGGGCTGAATGACCTGCTGCGTGAATTCCGGGGCACGCGCAATCATCTAGCCATCGTGATCGATGAATTTGGCCGCGTGGCCGGCCTCATCACCATCGAGGATGTACTCGAACAGATCGTCGGTGAAATCGAGGATGAGTTCGACATTTCCGAAGACGAGGGCGATATTTTCGGCCTTGCCGACCAGACTTACCGCGTCAGTGGCAGTGCTGCCATCCAGCGTGTCAACGAGGCCTTTGGCGTGGAGATCATCGCGAGCGACCCTGACGAGAGCTTTGACACCGTCGGTGGCTTGATCGCGCATGAAATGGGGCATGTGCCGCGCCGGGGTGAGCAGCACGTCATCGCCGGCCTGAAGTTCATCGTCTTGCACACCAAGGGCGGCGCGGTCCGGTGGTTCAAGGTCACTCCTGTGACCTCGCCATCTGACAACAGCCCGCGTGCCTGACGTCCGCGCGATGCGCGTGAGCACGGCAGTCCGCATCAGCCTGTCATTGGTGGCGGGCGGCTTGCAGGCCATGTCCATCGCGACGCCTTGGGACGGTCAGCCGCAAGGCTGGTTGCAATTGCTTTCTATGGGCGTGCTGGCCAGCTTGCTTCTGTACCAGGTCTGGCCTGGCAAGGGCAAGCCGGCCGCGCACGCCTCTTCGGCTGCGGGACTCGGCTGGCTGTATGCCACGGCTTGGTTGGCTGGCAGTTTCTGGTGGATGTTCATCGCGATGCATCGCTATGGCGGCTTGCCCGAGCCGCTGGCAGCGCTCGCGGTGTTGGCGCTGTCGGGCACGCTGGCGCTGTATGCCGCCGCCGCCTGTGCCCTGTACGCTTACCTCGCGAGGAAACTGGGCCCGGGGCGACCCGCCGTGAATGCCTTGTTGTTCGCCGCGCTCTGGCTGTTGGCCGAACTGGCGCGAGGGCGCTGGTTCACCGGCTTTGGCTGGGGCGCCGCCGGGTACGCGCATGTGCAAGGGCCGCTGGCGGCTTACGCACCGTGGATTGGGGTGTACGGCATCACGGCGGTGACGGCCTGGCTCGCGATGATGCTGGCCTCCACCGGACGGCAAATCTTCTTGGCCCCGTCCGGGCAAGAGGGTGAGCGCGCATGGCGACGTGCGGGCATCGATGGCCTTGCCGTGGTTCTGGTGCTATGCCTGCCCCTCGCGCAACAGCGCTGGCTGCCCTTGCAAACCCAGTCAACCGGCAGGCTGCGCGTCGCCTTGTTGCAAGGCAATATTCCCCAGGACGAGAAGTTCCAGCCCGGCAGTGGCGTGGCACTCTCCCTGCGTTGGTATGGCGACCGACTGCTGCAAGTTCCTCCGGACACCGCCTTGGTGGTCGCGCCGGAGACCGCTTTGCCCCTGCTGCCCCAGGACCTGCCTGCGGGCTACTGGCCTCAGCTCGTAGCCCGTTACACGCAAGGCGGCTCGTCGGCTGCCTTGATCGGTCTGCCTGTGGGCAATTTCCGCGACGGATATACCAACTCTGTGATCGGTCTGGCGCCGGGGCAGGGGCCTTACCGCTACGACAAGCACCACCTGGTGCCCTTCGGCGAATTCATCCCCGTGGGGTTCCATTGGTTCACGGCCATGATGCAGATCCCGCTCGGTGACTTCAATCGCGGCGATTTGAACCAAGCTTCGTTCACCTGGCAGGGCCAGCGCCTGGCCCTGAACATCTGCTACGAGGATCTGTTTGGCGAGGAGCTGGGCGCGCGCTTCGCCGACGCGGCGGCCGCGCCCACCGCGTTCGTCAACCTCAGCAACATCGCCTGGTTCGGCGACACGGTGGCGGTGGCCCAGCATCTGCACATTTCGCGCATGCGCGCCCTGGAGTTCGCGCGCCCCATGGTGCGCGCCACCAACACGGGTGCGACCGCCTGGATTGATCACCAGGGCCGGGTGCGCGCCATGCTTGCGCCCTATACCCGGGGTGTGCTCACCGTCGATGTGGAGGGTCAGACCGGTCGCACGCCTTACGCCCGCTGGGTCGCGGCCTGCGGGCTCTGGCCGCTCTGGATCCTGGGCTTGGCCGTCGTGTCCTGGGCCGTCTGGCGTAGCCGATCAAGGCGCGCGGTTTCGGCGGGCGTGGAACCGTAAAATCACGGGCTCGGCCTTTGGGCCGCCCTCAGACGCTTTAATGGCTCGGTGGCCCCTAGGGCCGCCACCTGCTCACCCATGTTGACCTTCCAGCAAATCATCCTCACCTTGCAGTCCTATTGGGACAAACAAGGCTGCGCGCTCCTGCAGCCCTATGACATGGAAGTCGGCGCGGGCACTTCGCACACCGCCACCTTCCTGCGCGCCATCGGCCCGGAGCCCTGGAAGGCTGCCTACGTGCAGCCCAGTCGCCGGCCCAAGGACGGTCGCTACGGCGAAAACCCCAACCGTCTGCAGCACTACTACCAATATCAGGTCGTGCTCAAGCCCGCGCCCAGCAACATCCTCGAGCTATACCTGGGTTCGCTCGAAGCCCTGGGCTTTGATCTGAAAAAGAACGACATCCGCTTTGTCGAGGACGACTGGGAGAACCCCACGCTGGGTGCCTGGGGTCTGGGCTGGGAAGTCTGGCTCAACGGCATGGAAGTGACGCAGTTCACCTACTTCCAGCAGGTTGGCGGCATCGACTGCAAGCCCATCACCGGCGAGATCACCTATGGCCTGGAGCGCCTGGCCATGTACCTGCAGGGCGTGGACAACGTCTATAACCTGAAGTGGACCGATAGCCTGAGTTACGGCGACGTCTATCTGCAGAACGAGAAAGAGCAGTCAGCCTACAACTTCGAGCACAGCGACGCCGATTTCCTGTTCACCGCCTTCACGGCGCACGAGAAGCAGGCCAAGCACTTGATGGAGCAGCAGCTGGCCCTGCCGGCTTACGAGCAGGTGCTCAAGTGCGCGCACAGCTTCAACCTGCTGGACGCACGCGGCGCCATCTCCGTGACCGAACGCGCCGCCTACATCGGCCGCATCCGCAACCTCGCGCGCAGCGTCGCGCAGAGCTACTACGAGAGCCGCGAGCGCCTGGGTTTCCCCATGGCGCCGCGCGAGTGGGTGGCGCAGATCGAGAAGCAGACTGAGAAGAAGGCCGCCTGAGACCATGAGCATGAACAATCTTCTTGTCGAACTGTTTGTCGAAGAGCTGCCGCCCAAGGCGCTCAAGAAGCTGGGGGATGCCTTCGCTTCCGTGCTGGTGGACCAGCTCAAGGTCCAGGGCCTGGCTAGTGCGGATTCCGTCGTCACACCCTACGCCTCGCCGCGTCGCCTGGCCGTGCACGTGACGGCGGTGGCCAGCAAGGCCACGGACAAAGCCGTGCAGCAAAAGCTCATGCCCGTGAGCGTGGGACTGGGCGCGGACGGCCAGGCCACGCCGGCCCTGCTCAAGAAACTCCAGGCCCTGGGCGCGGATGTGTCTGATGCCGCGAAGGCCGTGGCAGCCCTCAAGCGCGCGCCCGATGGCAAGGCCGAGGCGCTGTTCTACGACAGCGTGGTGCCCGGCGCCCCGCTGGCGGCGGGCTTGCAGAAGGCGCTGGATGAGGCGATCACCAAGTTACCCATTCCCAAGGTCATGAGCTACCAGCTCGAGACCGATTGCGAACTGCCTGGCTGGAGCAGCGTGAATTTTGTGCGTCCGGCGCATGGCCTGGTGGCCCTGCATGGGGGCACCGTGTTGCCAGTCCAAGCCCTGGGTCTGAAGGCCGGCAACAGCACACGCGGCCATCGCTTCGAGGCCAAGAAGGAGGTGGTCGTCCTCAAGGACGCCGACAGCTATGCCACCGCCTTGCGCGAGGACGGTGCCGTCATTGCTTCCTTCACCGAGCGCCGCGCCGAGATCGTGCGCCAGCTCGCGGCGGCAGCCGCCCAGGTGGGCGGTGGCGTGCGCCCCATTGAAGACGCAGCCCTGCTGGACGAAGTCACGGGCCTGGTCGAGCGCCCGCATGTACTCGTCTGTGAGTTCGAGAAGGAGTTCCTGGCCGTGCCGCAGGAATGCCTCATCCTCACGATGAAGGCCAACCAGAAGTACTTCCCCCTGCTCGACACGGCTGGCAGGCTGACGAACAAGTTCCTCGTGGTTAGCAACATCAGCCCAGCCGACGCCAGCGCCGTGATCGGCGGTAACGAGCGCGTGGTGCGCCCGCGCCTGGCCGACGCCAAATTCTTCTTCGACCAAGACCGCAAGAAGACCTTGGAATCGCGCGTCGAGGGCCTGGGCAAGGTCGTGTATCACAACAAACTGGGCACGCAGGGTGAGCGCGTGGAACGCGTGCGTGCCATCGCCAAGGCCATCGCGCAGCAATTGGGTGACGCCAAGCTGGTGGCGGCTGCGGACATCGCTGCGCGCCTGGCCAAGACCGATTTGCTGACCGATATGGTGGGTGAGTTTCCGGAGCTGCAGGGCATCATGGGCGGCTACTACGCGCGCCACGATGGCCTGGGCGAGGAGATTGCGCACGCCATCGAAGACCACTACAAGCCGCGCTTCGCGGGTGACGAACTGCCGCGAGGTACTGTCGGTGTGGCCATAGCGCTCGCTGATAAATTGGAAACGCTGGCTGGGCTCTTCGCGATTAAGCAGTTTCCGACCGGGGACAAGGATCCGTTCGCGCTACGACGGCACGCTCTTGGTGTGATTCGGATGCTTGTTGAAAAAGGCCTACCGCTTGATTTGATTGAACTCATTGGGATTGCAGAGAAGCAATTCCCAGAGGACCGTGGCTACGTAGCAGTGTTTGATTCATTGCGCGAGTTTATTTATGAGAGGTTCGCTGGCGGATTGCGGGAGCAGGGATACAGCACCATTGAGGTCGACGCAGTTTTGGCTGTGTTTCCTCGGCATCTTGGTGATGTGGTCAAGCGCCTGACCGCCGTGCGCGCCTTCGCCGCCCTGCCCGAAGCTGCTGCCCTGGCCGCCGCCAACAAACGCATCGGCAACATCCTCAAGAAAGCCGAAGGCGCCGTCGAGGCCAAGGTCAACACGGGGCTGCTCACCGAGCCGGCGGAACAAGCCCTGCACGGCGCGCTGCACAGCGTACAACCGCTGGCCGACAGTCTCTACGCGAATGGCGAATACGCTGCCTCCCTGCGTGAACTGGCGGTGCTCAAGGCCCCGGTGGACGCATTCTTCGATGGCGTGATGGTCAATGCCGAGGACGCCGCCTTGCGCGCCAACCGTCTGGGCCTGCTCAAGAGCCTGCACGAAGCCATGAACCGCGTGGCCGATCTGTCCCGGCTGGCGGCCTGACGCGACGAGACGTCCAAACCACCGTCCCCACACACCATGCCCAACGCCCTCAAGCTGGTTATCCTGGATCGTGATGGCACGATCAATCAGGATCGCGACGACTACGTGAAGTCGGAGGCGGAATGGGCGCCCCTGCCCGGTGCGCTGGAGGCCATCGCCCGGCTCAACCATGCCGGCTGGCATGTGGTGGTCGCCTCCAACCAATCCGGTTTGGGGCGCGGCCTCTTCGATGTCGCCGCACTCAACGCCATGCACACCAAGATGCACAAGCTGCTGGCCACGGCGGGCGGTCGGGTGGAGGCCATCTTTTATTGCCCGCATGGGCCGGAGCAAGCCTGCCATTGCCGCAAACCCGCGCCCGGTCTGTTCGAGCAAATCGGTGAGCGTTACGGGGTTTCGCTGCATGGCGTGCCCACGGTCGGTGACACGGCGCGCGACCTGATCGCTGGCGCATCGGTGGGCTGCGAACCGCATCTGGTGCTGACCGGCAAGGGCGCGGCCTGGCGCGAGCCCCTGGCCGCGGGTCAGGCCCTGCCCGGCAACTTCCCGGCCGGCACCCGGGTGCACGACAATCTGGCCGCCTTCGCCGCCTGGCTGATCGCGCGCGACCACGAACCGCAGAGCGCGCCGCACGGCGACTGACACCCATCAAGGATTTCGAGATGATTTTTCTGCGCTCCCTGCTGCACGCGCTCTGGATGCTGGTCACCGTGGTGCCTTGGGCCATCATGATGTTGACCGCATCCATCTTTCTGCGCGGCAATCCCATGTACTGGTTGGCGGTGGGCTGGCTGAGCCTGGCCATTCGCGGTGCGCGCGTGCTGCTGGGCATCAAAGTGCGCATCACCGGCATGGAGAACCTGCCGCAGGGCGAAACCAGCCAGGCCATCCTGCTGGTCAAGCACCAGTCCACGCTGGAGACTTTCCTGATCCCCACCTTGATGCCGAACCCGCTGGCCTTCGTGTTCAAGAAGGAGCTGCTGTACGTGCCTTTCTTCGGCTGGGCCATGGCGCGGCTGGACATGATCCACATCGATCGCTCGCAACGCAACGAGGCCTTCAACAAGGTGGTTGCCCAGGGCAAGCGCCTTTTGGCGCGCGGCGTCTGGATCATCATGTTCCCCGAGGGCACGCGCATCCCCCGGGGCCAGAAGGGCGTCTACAAGACCGGCGGCACGCGCCTGGCCATCGAGACCGGCGCACCGGTGATTCCGATTGCCGTCAATTCGGCCCGGGTCTGGCCGCGCAAGGCGTTCCTCAAGCGCCCCGGCGTGGTGGACGTGGTAATCGGCCAGCCCATTCCCAGCCAGGGCCGTGAGCCTGCGGAACTGATGCGCGAAGTGGAAGGCTGGATCGAAGGCCAGATGCACCGGCTCGACCCCGAGGCCTACCAAACCAAGACCGGGGCCTGAGACGCCCCCCGGCTGGCGCACGCCCATGCGCGGTCTTCTGCAACTCGCCCTGGATTTTCTCGACGGGCCACACGCCGAGCCCCAGCCCTCGCCGTCGCCCAAGGCGCGTGTGTCCCCCACCGCCACGGCAAGGCCTGACGCCGTCCCGACGCCGCAGGGGCTGACATTGGAAGCCACGCCCAGCCATTTGACCCCGCCAGCGCCACTCGACGCGGCATTCACGCATCCCCACGCCAATCGACAGACCCGGCTGGGCGAGATCCCCGTGGCCTATGAATTCAAGCGTGGCCGTCGCCGCACGATCGGCATGGCTGTGAGCGTGGCCGGTTTGACGGTCAGTGCGCCGCGCTGGACACCGCTCCACGAGGTGGAGGCCGTCTTGCAGGAGAAAGCCTCCTGGATCGTGCGCAAGCTGCATGAGATGCAGGCGCGCCAGCTGCGCGCCCACGCGGCGCGGCTGGAATGGCGCATGGGCACCGAGTTGCCCTGGCTGGGGCAATCGCTCACCCTGGTCTTGGCGCGACCCATCGACCCGACCATGCCCCTCGACCCTGCGGGCCAGACGGCTGTGCCATCGGTCCCATCCTCCGCACGCGTCCGTGCCCGGCGCATGACCCAGCCGGTGCTGGAAACGGGGTGGGTCACGCCCTCGGGAGAGGCGGGCTGCACCCTGCGTCTGGACTTGCCCGCCGACGCGCCGACCGCGCAGATTCGCGACGCGGTGCATGGCTGGTTTCTGCAGGAGGCGCGGGCGCTGTTCGCCCAGCGGCTCGACCTTTACGCCCCTTTGCTGCAAGTGCAGTGGCGCAAGCTCGCCTTGAGCAATGCGCGCACGCGCTGGGGCAGCGCCAGCAGCGATGGCCGCATCCACCTGAACTGGCGCCTCATGCACATGCCCCTGGCCGTGATCGACTACGTCGTGGTGCATGAACTCAGCCATCTGCGCGTCATGGACCACAGCCCGCGCTTCTGGGAGACCGTGCGTTCCGTCATGCCGGATTACGAGCGCCGCCGCGACCAATTGCGCGATGTCACCCTGCCTGTCTGGAGCGGATGAAGAAAATGGTTCTCTAAACGCCCAATTCCGGACAGAATCACGCGGTTGGACCCGAAAGTTACAATCCTTACAATTGTATACAAGGAGTCGACGCGATGACGACACACCAAGGGATCCGGACGCGCTGGCTCAACATGAGCCTGTCCATCCGACTGGCTGCCAGCATTTTTTTCATCATCGGCGTGGTGGTGTTGGTGTTTGTCATGGCCATCAGTTACACACTGATGCGTTCCGTGGAAGACCAGGCGCTGCAGAACGTCAACACCCAGACCCGGCTGATCGTTGACCTGATCGACGCCTCGGACAAAGACTTGCGACTGCGCGCCGCCGCCCTGGCCAAGGCCTTCCAGAACCGCCTCGCCGGCCAATTCGTGCTGGATGCCGGCACGATCACCGAGGTGGCTGGCAAACCCGCGCCCACGCTCCGTCTGGACGGCAAGGTGCTCAACATGAACTTCGACGTGGCGGACAGCTTCACTGCGGGCACGGGCGCCGTGGCCACGGTCTTCGCCAAGACCGGCGACGATTTCATCCGCGTCACCACCTCGCTCAAGAACGCGGAGGGTGCGCGTGCCATCGGAACCCTGCTGGACCGCAACCATCCGGGCTACAAGGCCACTTTGGAGGGCCGGACCTACGCCGGGCCCGCCAACCTGTTCGGCAAACCCTACATCACGCAGTACGACCCGATCCGCGACGCGCAGGGCCAGATCATCGGCCTGAGCTTCATCGGCCTGGACTACAGCAACTATCTGGAGCAGCTCCGGACCACCATCCGCAGCCTCAAGATCGGCCAGACCGGCTACTTCTTCGTGCTGGATTCGCGTCCCGGGCCGAACTACGCCAAGTTGGTCATTCACCCCATGGCCGAAGGTCGTGTCGTGCTGGACAGCAAGGATGCGCAAGGGCGCGAATTCATCAAGGAAATGCTCGAGCGCAAGAACGGCACCACCTATTACCCCTGGATCAACGAAGAACGCGGTGAAACCAGCGCGCGCGACAAGCTCGCGGCCTTCGCCTATTTTCCCGGCTGGGAATGGGTGGTCGCCGGCAGCACCTACGTGGACGAGGTCACCGCCGACGTGCGCGACCAGCGCCTGCTCTATGGTGTGATGGGCATCGTCATGGTGCTGCTGGTGTCTGGTGTGCTGTACCTGCTGATCCGTCGCACGGTCATCATGCCCTTGATCCAGGCGCGCAGCGTGGCCGAGGCCCTGGCCC
Organism: Hylemonella gracilis; assembly: GCF_004328645.1. GTDB lineage: Bacteria > Pseudomonadota > Gammaproteobacteria > Burkholderiales > Burkholderiaceae_C > Hylemonella > Hylemonella gracilis_B. The sequence goes on along the minus strand of NZ_CP031395.1, from coordinate 380,178 downwards.
GGGGTGACTTGAGCGTGCGTGTGCACAACCCGCGCCAGGACGAGCTTGGGCAGTTGATGGATGCCATGAACCGCATCGGCAGCGGGCTGACCGAGGTGGTCCATACCGTGCGCGAAGGCAGTGAGTCGGTGTCCACCGCGAGCGCGGAAATCGCCGATGGCAACCAGGACCTGAGCGCGCGCACCGAAAACCAGGCCAGCGCGCTGGCGCAGACCGCCGCGTCGATGGAGGAACTGGGCAGCACCGTCAAGCAGAACGCCGCCAACGCCCAGCAGGCCAACCAGCTTGCGCAAAGCGCCTCCACCGTGGCGGTGCAGGGTGGCGAGGTCGTGGCCCAGGTGGTCGACACCATGAAGGGCATCAGCGACAGCAGCCGCAGGATCGCCGACATCATCAGCGTGATCGACGGCATCGCCTTCCAGACGAATATCCTGGCGCTGAACGCGGCGGTCGAAGCCGCGCGCGCGGGCGAGCAGGGCCGGGGCTTCGCGGTGGTGGCCAGCGAGGTGCGCTCCCTGGCGGGTCGCAGCGCCGATGCCGCCAAGGAGATCAAGGGCCTGATCACCGACAGCGTGCACCGCGTCGAGCAAGGCACAGCCCTGGCCGACAAGGCCGGCGGCACCATGACCGAGGTGGTGGCCAGCATCCAGCGCGTCAGCACCATCATGGCCGAGATCAGCACGGCCAGCAACGAACAGACCGCGGGTGTGACCCAGGTCGGCGAGGCGGTCACCAACATGGACCAAACCACGCAGCAGAACGCCGCGCTGGTGGAGGAGATGGCCGCGGCGGCCACCAATCTGCGCATGCAGGCCCAGGAACTGGTGCGTGCCGTCAGCGTGTTCAAGTTGACGGATCAGCTCGGTGGCGTCGACGCCTCGTCCACCCACAGCGGCACTGCCGAGCCTGGGTTGCCCGATCCATCGCGTCCCAGACTGGCGGAGCGGTGAGCCTGCCTCGACCCGTTAGAACAGGCTGAACGCCAGCGGCATCAGCAGTGCGGCCAGCACCACTTGCAGACCCAGGGCCACGGCGGCATAGGCGCCGGCGTCCTCGTGGACCTGCAGCGCGCGCGCCGCGCCGACCCCATGTGAAATCGTGCCCAAGGCAAAACCGCGTGCTGCCCAGCCCTCGGGTGTCGTGGGCAGGTGCATCAGGGCGAACAGGTAACGGCCCGACAGCGCGCCCACCAACCCGGTAAGCACTGCGAACACCGCCGCCAGCGCGGGAACGCCACCCAGCGCCTCGGCGACGCCCATGGCCACTGGCGCGGTCACGGACTTGGGCGCCAGCGACAGCACGATGTCTTGCGGCAATCCGAGCAGCGTGGCCAGGCCCACGGCACTGGCGCAGGCCGCAGCGCCACCGGCCAGGGCGGCGGCCAGCAAGCGCCAGCCTTGGGCGCGCAGCGCCGCGCGCCGCTGCCACATGGGCCAGGCCAGGGCCACGACGGCGGGGCCGAGCAGGAAGTGGATGAACTGCGCGCCCGCGAAGTAGCTGGGGTAGGGCACCTGCGCGGCTTGCAGGGCGAGGGCCAGCGTCACCACGCTCCAGAGCACGGGGTTGGCCCAGGGCGCGTGTTGCAGGCGGCCATACAGCGCCGAGGCCAGCAGGTAGACCACCAAGGTCGCGGTCAGGCCGAAGAGCGGCGAGGCCGATAGGTAGACCCAGAGTTGGACGAAGTCAGGCACGGTCGGAGGTTGCCGTTGACTTGGGGTCGATGGGGACCGAAGGCGCCGTGCCCTTGCCGCGCAAGGCGTACAGCACGCTGGCCGTCACGGCCAGTCCGATCCAGGTGGACAGGATGATGACCAGCACCAGGCGCAAGCCGTGCTCGGCCAGTGCGCCAAAGTAGGCCATCACACCCACGCCCACGGGCACGAAGAGCAGGGACAGATGCGCCAGTAGGAACTGGGCGCATAGCGCCACCTTGTCACGCACCCGGGGCTGGAACAAGGCCGCGAACAGCAGCACCATGCCAATAACCGGACCGGGGATGGGCAGATGGAAGAAGCGCGACAGCACCTCGCCGATGGACTGGAAGACCAGCAGCCAGGCCAGACCTGTCAAGGCGCCGGTGTTCATGAGGCGGACTTGTGCATGGGCTCAGTAGCGCGGCAGATCGGGGTGCTTGAGCTGGCCGCCCCGCACCAGCATCTTGCCGTACTCGGCGCAGCGGTTCAGCGTCGGAATCACCTTGCCAGGGTTGAGCAGCCCCGCCGGGTCGAAGGCCTGCTTGACACCCAGCATCTGCGCGTGTTCCTCGGTGGTGAACTGCACGCACATGCTGTTGAGCTTTTCCACGCCCACGCCGTGCTCGCCCGTCACCGTGCCGCCCATGGCGACGCTGGTTTCCAGGATGTCCGCGCCGAACAGTTCACAGCGGTGCAACTGGTCCGGGTCGTTGGCATCGAAGAGGATGAGCGGGTGCAGGTTGCCGTCACCGGCATGGAAGACGTTGAGGCAGCGCAGGCCGTACTTGCCTTCCATTTCCTGGATGGCTTGCAGGATGTCGGCCAGGCGAGCTCTAGGGATGGTCGAATCCATGCACATGTAGTCCGGCGCCAAGCGGCCGCTGGCGGGGAAGGCGTTCTTGCGCCCGCTCCAGTAGCGCAGGCGCTCGGCCTCGTCGCGGCTGACCGCGATGGCCGTGGCCCCAGCCGCGCGCAGGACCTCGCTCATGCGGTCGATTTCCTCCTCCACTTCCTCCGGCGTGCCATCGCTTTCGCACAACAAAATGGCGGCGGCGGACAGGTCATAACCGGCGTGGACGAAGTCCTCGACCGCGGCCGTCATGGGCTGGTCCATCATTTCGAGGCCGGCGGGGATGATGCCGGCCGCGATCACCGCGGCCACGGCATCGCCCGCACGTTTCACGTCGGCGAAGCTGGCCATGATGCAGCGCGCGAGCTGGGGCTTGGGCGTCAGCCGCACCGTGGCCTCCACGACCACGGCCAGCATGCCCTCGCTGCCGACCAGCACGGCCATCAGGTCATAACCCGGCACGTCCAGTGCCTCGCCGCCGAATTCCACGGGCTCGCCTTCGACCGTGAAACCGCGGACCTTGAGCACGTTGTGCACGGTCAGGCCGTACTTGAGGCAATGCACGCCGCCGGAGTTCTCGGCCACGTTGCCGCCGATGGTGCAGGCGATCTGACTGCTTGGGTCCGGTGCGTAATAGAGGCCATGGGGCGCGGCGGCCTCGCTGATGGCGAGGTTGCGCACGCCGGCCTGCACGACGGCCGTGCGGCTGGTCGGGTCGACCTTCAGGATGCGGTTGAACTTCGCCAGCGACAGCGTCACGCCCAGCGCGTGCGGCATGGCCCCGCCGGAAAGGCCGGTGCCCGCGCCGCGCGCCACCACGGGCAGGTCCAGTGCATGGCAGGCCCGCAGCACGGCCGCAACCTGGTCCTCGGTTTCGGGCAGCGCGACGGCCAGCGGGCGTTGCCTATAGGCCGTGAGGCCATCGCATTCATAAGGCGTGGTGTCCTCCTCTTGCCAGAGCAAGGCATGGGCCGGCAAGACGGTTTGCAGGGCTTGGACGACCTGGGATTGACGAGCTCGGCGCTCGACGCTGCGGATGCTGGGCTCTGTGGGGGCGTTCATGGCGGAGCCATCATAAATAATCGTTGTTCCAGGGTCGAGGCCCGGGTTGGGCTGATCAAGATCCGGCCGAGATGTTGTCGAGATTCAAGGGCTGGGCTTCGCGAGCCAGTCCACCATGCCCTGCGCCGCCGCACGTCCGCTCGCAAAGCAGGCCGTCAGCAGGTAGCCGCCCGTGGGGGCTTCCCAGTCCAGCATTTCGCCCGCGCAGAACACGCCGGGCAGCGCGGTCAGCATCAGTTTCTCCGTCAGCGCCTCGAAGCGCACGCCGCCCGCCGTGGAGATGGCTTCGGCGACCGGGCGCGGTGCAGCGACGGTCAGCGGCAAGTGTTTCAGCGCAGCGGCCAGCGTGGGCGCGTGCAGCATCTGCTCGCGTGTCAGCAACTCGTGCAACAGGCCCAGTTTCAGCGAGCTGAGGTTCAGCCGGCTTTTCAGGTGGGAAGACAGCGAGCGACTACCCCGCGGGTGCTGCACCTCGGCGAGCACGCGCTCGGGCGTCAGTTGCGGCAGCAAGTCCAGGTGCAGCGTGGCTGTGCCATCGCGCTCGATCTGATCGCGCAGCGCGGCGCTGGCCGCATAGATCAGTGAGCCTTCGATGCCATGGGCCGTGATCACGAACTCACCGGCCCGTGCCGGGAAGTCCACGGCCGCCAACGTGACGGGTTTGACCGGCTGGCCGGCGAACTCGCCCGCGAAGCGCTCGCTCCAGCCGGGTGATTGCGGGTCCGGTTGCGGGCGTGCGGCCGTCGCGGCCACGTCGAAGCCGCAGTTGGCGGGGCGCAGCGGCGCGACAGCCACGCCGCGCGCTTGCAGCAAGGCCGCCCACGCGCCGTCGGACCCTAGCTGCGGCCACGACGCGCCGCCCAGCGCCAGCAACGTGGAGCGCGGGCGCACGAGGCGCTCGCCGTCGGGCGTGGCGAAGCGCAGCGCGCCATCACCTTCTTGATCTCCCTCTCGATCCGTCCAGCCCAGCCAGCGGTGTCGCATCGCGAACGTGACGCCTCCCGAGCGCAGCCGGTGCAACCACGCGCGCAGCAGCGGCGCGGCTTTCAGGTCGCTGGGAAAAACGCGGCCGGACGTGCCGACGAAGGTCTCCACGCCCAGGCCGGCGGCCCAGGCGCGCAAGGCATCGGCGTCGAAGTCGTGCAGCAGTGGCTCGATCTGTGCGGCACGCGTGCCGAAGCGGGCGAGGAAGGGCGCGGACGGCTCCGAATGTGTCAGGTTCAGCCCGCCCTTGCCGGCGAGCAGGAACTTGCGACCGACGCTGGGCTTGGCATCGAAGACGGTGACTTTGTGGCCGGCGGCGGCCAGCACTTCGGCGGCCATCAGGCCGGCGGGACCACCGCCGATGATGGCGACGAAACTGGGATCAGGGGAATTCATGCCCTGGATTGTCCTGTGGCCGGACGCGTGCAGGTCGCGATCACCGGAGTGGAGATGGGGAATGTGGTAGTGAGGGCACCGGGATAGCCAGCATCCCGCCTATGCAGACTGCCGGTAGCGCCGGGGATCGGGAATCGGCACGGCCTGCATCAGGCAGCGCGTGTAGTCATCCGCCGGATTCTCGAAAATCTGCCGCCGGCTGCCTATTTCGACGATGTGGCCACCGCGCATGACAGCCACCTGGTGCGACATTCTTTCAATCACAGCCATGTCGTGCGAGATGAACAGGTAGCTCAGGCCAAGTTGCTCTTGCAATTCCAGCATCAAATCCAGCACTTTGGCGCGCACGGAAACATCCAGCGCGGCCACGCTTTCGTCGGAGACGATGAGCTTGGGCTTGAGCGCCAACGCGCGTGCGATGCAGATGCGCTGGCGTTGCCCGCCCGAAAATTCATGCGGGTAGCGTGTCGCCACGTCAGGTGACAAACCCACGCGCCCCAACAGGGCCGCCACGTGGTCGCGCCGTTCCGAGGCATTGGCAATGCCGTGGATGAGCAAGGGCTCGGCGATGGCATCGCCAATGCACATGCGCGGGTCGAGCGAGGCATACGGATCCTGGAAAATCATCTGCGCAGTCCGGCGGATGGGGCGCATCAGCACGGGGCTTTGCCCGGCCCTGACTTCGCGTCCGTCCAGTTCCACCTGGCCGCTGAACGGGATGAGGCCCAGCACCGCCTTGCCCGTGGTGGATTTGCCCGAGCCGCTTTCGCCCACCAACCCCAGCGTCTGCCCGGCGGGGATGGAGAACGAGACGCTCTCCACGGTGTTCGGGGTTTTTTCGGCGCCGCGGCCCAGCCAGCCCCTCGGGCGGGCATAGCTGACGCACAGGCCCTGCACGTCCAGCACCGGCCAGGTGGACAGCACGGGGCTTTCGCCGGTGGGCGCGGTGATGCGCGGCGGTGCATCGGTGCCCGCCAGCGAACCCAGCCGCGGCACGGCGGCCAGCAGTTGCCGGGTGTAGTCCTGCTGGGGACGCTCGAAAATGTCGAGGCTGTCGCCCTGCTCCTCCAAGCGGCCGCCACGCATCACGGCCACCCGGTCAGCCATCTCCGCCACCACGCCCATGTCATGCGTGATGAGCAGGATGGAGGTGCTGAATTCTCGCCGGAGCTCACGCAGCAGCGTCAAAATTTGCGCCTGCACGGTCACATCCAGTGCCGTCGTGGGTTCGTCGGCAATCAGCACCTTGGGACGGCAGGACAGGGCCATCGCGATCATCACGCGTTGGCGCATCCCGCCCGACAGTTCGTGCGGATATTGCGTCAGACGCCGCGCCGCATCGTTCATGTGGACGGCATCGAGCATCTGCCGGGTCAGCACCTCCGCACTCTCCTGGCCATCCCTGCCATGCGCGCGGATGGCCTCGGCCATCTGCGCGCCGATGGTCATGATGGGGTTGAGCGAGGTCATCGGCTCTTGAAAGATCATCGCAATATCGCCACCGCGCAGATGCCGCAGCGCCCGCTGCGGCAGCGTCAGCAGGCTCTGCCCGTCGAACAGGATTTCACCCGCCGAAACGCGCAGCGAAGCGCCAGGCAGCAAGCCCATGATGGCCAGCGAAGTGACGGATTTGCCCGATCCGGATTCACCAGCCAGGCACAGTGTCTCCCCTTCGTTCAGATCGAAACTGACGCTGTCGAGCACACGCCGCAGGCCCTGCGGCGTGCGCGCATCGACTGTCAGGCCGCGTACCGACAGCAGCGCCTGTTTCATGCGAACACGATGCGCGGGAAATAGAAGGAGACGACCCAGTTGGGTTGATCGACGATTTCGCTGATGCGCAAATCCCCGCAGACCGAGCACAGCATGTAGGCATCCACCGGACTGAGTCCGTGCTGCACGGCCAGCAGATCGATCATGCGCATCAGGGCTTCGCGCGCGCCGGTCATCAAATCCGGACCGATGCCGGTGGTGACTTCATAACCCGCGCCATCCAAGTGGCGCGTCACCGGCTCGGTGACGGTGAAACGCGGTGTTTGCAAGCGCGCGTCCTTGACCAGGTCAATCGTCAACTCGACATCCATCCGGCTCTCGATGGCGGTGCCGCAGACCTCGCCATCCCCTTGCGCGGCATGGGTGTCGCCCACGGAAAACAGCGCGCCCTCGACCTCGACGGGCAGGTACAGCGTGGCGCCCGCCGCCAAGTCGCGGATGTCCATGTTGCCGCCGACACGGCGTGGCGGCACGACGGAGTGCAGGCCCGGCTCTGCCGGGGCCACGCCGATGGTGCCGGTGAAAGGCTTGAGCGGCACGCGTCCGCCGGGGCCGTAGGCGGACGGGGCCATGCTGACGCTGTCGTACTTCCAGATATGCAGGGCCGGATCCTTGAACTGGTCGGCCAGCAAGCCGAAGCCGGGGATGTTGGCCGTCCAGCCGTGGCCGCTTGGATGGAATTTTCGGATGGTGACTTTCAGCGCGTCACCCGGTTCAGCGCCCTCCACGCGCACCGGGCCCGTGACGGGGTTGATCTTGCCGAAGTCCAGCTTGATCAGCGTGTCGAGCGTGGCATCTACGCCAATCTGCCCGCCGGACGAGTCCTGGCATTCAAACAGGATGGTCTCGCCGGGCCGGGCGGTGAGCGCGGGCGCAAAGTCGCGGTTCCAGCCATAGTTGTGCTGGCTGCGGTGGATGGTGTGGTTGCAGGCGACGCACATGGAAACTTCCCGTCACTTCTTCACGAAGATGGCGTCAAAGTTGATGACGCGGGTGGGGTCGATGTAGATGTTGTCGGCGCCGCCCATGCGCGCGGACTTGGCCACCACGCGGCGCTCGTTGATGACCGGCACCCAGGGCGCGTCGGCCATGATGTCGGTGTAAATCTTGCCCCAGGCCTTGGCGCGTTCTGCGGCTTTGGCCGGCTCGGACATGGAATCGGCGGCCACGGCGCGCTTGTCGATGGCTTCGTTGCAATACCACGACCAGTTCCAGCCGCCTTGCACCGCGCCCGCGCAGCCCAGGATGGGGCCGTAGAAGTTGGACGGATCCGGGAAGTCCGCGATCCAGGCCATGCCGCCCGACCAGATCATCGGCGCTTCGCCTTCGGTGCCGCCTGCCGCAATCACATTGCCCTGCGCCAGCGCGCGCAGTTCGGTCTTGACGCCGATGGCGGCCAAATCTTGCTGGATGGCCTGCGCGATGCGCGGCTGCGGGTCGGTGTTAGTGGAGTAGAGCACGGTGGAGAAGCCATTGGCGTAGCCAGCCTGCGCCAGCAGCGCCTTGGCCTGGGTCGTGTCGTAGGCGTAACCCTTGTAGCTTTTGTCATAGCCGGGCATGAGGGGCGGCAATGGCTGGTTGGCGGGAGTGGCGCGGCCATTGAGGATGCGGGCGATGCGCTCCTTGTTGATTGCCATGTTGATGGCCTGGCGCACCTTTACGTTGTCGAATGGTTTGACTTTGGTGTTGAGCGTGATGTAGTCCGTGTTGAGTTGCGCGCCATCGACAATGGTCTGCTTGCCTTGCGGCGAGTTCTTCACCTCCAAGTACTTGGCTGGCGGAATGCCGTCGCCCGCGATGTCCACCTCGCCCTTTTGCAGGCGCAGCAGGGCAACCAGCGGCTCCTGGCCGACTTCGACGGTGATCTTGTCCACGTGGGGGATGCCCTTGACGAAGTAATTGGGGTTGCGCTGGAAGACCAACTTCTGCCCGATCGCCCAATCTTTCAGGACGATCGTGCCGGAGCCGACCGGCTTCTTGCCGAAATCGCCGCCGGCGGCTTCGACGGCTTCCTTCGGGACGACCGAGGCGAAATTGATGGCCAGCACGTGCAAGAAAGTGGCGTCCGGGCGCGAGAGTTTGAAGACCACCGTACGCGCGTCCGGTGTCAGGATGCCAGAGAGCGCCGCTGCCTTGCCACCGTTGAAATCATCGAAACCCTGAATGGCGCCGAAGAAGCCCGCGCCGGGGCCTTGCGTTTTGGGATTGATGGCGCGTTCAATGGAGTATTTGACATCGCCGGCCACCACCTCGCGGCCATGCGTGAACTTGACGCCGGGGCGCAGTTTGAAGGTGTAAGTCAGGCCGTCCTTGGCGACAGTGAAGCTCTCGGCCAGCGAAGGCACGATCTTGTCCGTGCCGGGTGTGTAGTCCACCAGGCGCGAAAACAGGCTCTTGATGAGCGACCAGTTCACCCAGTCATAGCCAATCGCCGGGTCGAGCGTGACGATGTCGTCCTTGTAGGTCACGACGATGTCACCGCCTTGCGCGGGCTGGCTCTGCGCCAGTGCCGGCAGCGCGGGGAGCGTGGATGAGGCCAGAATGGCCGCAGCGGCTGTTGCTTTCAAGAGGGAGCGTTTCAGCATGATTTCTCCTGGTGGGGCTGAGGATGCGGGAAGAAGGTGTCAGTGGGTGCGGATGCGCGGGTCAATGAACGGCGCGGCGAGGTCGGCCAGCAGATTGCCCAGCACGATGGCGACAGCCGAAACCAGTGTCACGCCCATGATGATGGGAATGTCCACCTGCTGGATGGCCTGCCAGGCCAACTGGCCGATGCCCGGCCAGCCGTACACGGCTTCGACGACGACCACGCCGCCCATGAATTGGCCGATGTCGATGCCGATCATGGCGATGACGGGCAGCACGGCGTTGGGCAGCGCGTGGCGCAACACGATGCGGGTGGCCCGCAGGCCTTTGGCCCGCGCGGTGCGGATGTAGTCCTGCTGGAGCACGTCGATCATTGCGGAGCGCACCATGCGCGCATACCAGCCAGCTCCCAGCACGCCGAGCGTGAGCGCGGGCAGCACGACGTGTGCGAACGTGCCATAGCCACTCATCGGAAACCAGCCCAGTGTGGCGGCAAACAAGTAAAGCAGCAGCAGCGCGACGATGAACTGCGGCGCGGAGACACCAACGAAGGCTGCCATCATCACCACGCGATCCGCCAGGCCGCCGCGCCGCAGGGCCGCGAGCACGCCCAGCGCGAGGCCCAGCGATACTTCGACGCAAATGCCCGCCGCCATCAGCGTCAGTGTGGCGGGCAGGCGCGCCACGATCAGCGTGGCAACTTCCGTTTTTTGCGTGTAGGAGCGCCCGAGCTTGCCTTGTGCCAGTTGGCCGAGGTAATGGGCGAACTGGGCCGGCAGGGGCTGATCCAACCCCAGTTCGTGCCGGATGTTGGCCACTGTTTGCGTCGTGGCGCTGCGTCCGGCCAGCATGCGCGCCGGATCGGCGGGCAGGGCGTAGAGCAGCACGAAGGTGATGGCGGCCACGCCCAGCAGAATCAGAAGGGCTTGCGCCAGGCGGCGGGACAGCAGCGCCAGCATGGTCAGCCCCGCCCCCGCTGCGTAGGATCGAGCAGGTCGCGCAGCGCATCGCCCACGAGGTTGAAGGCCAGCGCGGTCAGCAGGATGACCGCGCCGGGAAAGAACACCAGCCACGGCGCCGATTGGAAGTAGCTTTGGTTCTCGAAAATGATGTTGCCCCAGGACGGCTCCGGCGGCTGCACGCCGATGCCGAGGAAGGACAGCGTGGCCTCCAGCAGCACGGTGGTGGCGATGCCCAGCGTGCCCCAGACGATGGCCGTGGGAAACAGATGCGGCAGGATGTGGCGCAACAGGATGCGCGCATGGCCCGCGCCCAGCGAGCGCTCAGCCATGATGAAGTCGCGCTCGGCAAGCCCACGTGTTTCGGTATAGACGATGCGGGCGATCTGCACCCAGTTCACCATTGCGATCACCAGCGCGACGATCCACAGGCCGGGCTTGAGGATGGCGGCCAGCACGATGGCCAGCAGCAACGCGGGAAAGGCCATCATCAGATCGGTCAAGCGCATCAGCAGGCTGCTGACCCAGCCGCGCAGATACCCCGCCGTGATGCCCACGCACAGCCCCACGCCGACGGCAATGCCATTGGCGACGAGACCGATCAGCAGCGATGCGCGAGCGCCCCAGAGCAGGCGCGACAGTACGTCGCGTCCGAGTGTGTCTGTGCCCAGCAGAAACCGTCCGTCCGGCGGCAGGGGCGCACCCTCAAGCGAGAGGCCGTCGAGCATCTGGTCGTCGGGCGCGTAAGGGGCAATCCAGGGGGCCGCCAGCGCCAGCGCCACGACCGCCAGCACAATACCCAAGCCCAGCAAGGCCAGCGGCTGGCGGCATAGCTCACGCAGCACTTTCATCCGGTTACCTTCTTTCGTGCGGAGCGCCCGCCGTCGAGCAGCAGGGCCGCCATCTGCTCAATGGACATGCGTTCCTGCATGGCGTTTTCACGCAACTGGGCATAGGCCTCGTCATCACTCAGACCGCCGCCAGTCTTCAACAGATTCAAGGCGGCGAACACCACGGGACGCAGCCGCAACCGCTCCTCCAGCCAGTGGATGCGCCTGGTTGTCTCCGTGTGCGCCTCATGGTGCGAACGGGCCAGCACCAGGGCGGGATACACCGCCGACACGGGCACTGGTTTAGGAACAAAGGCCCCCGCACCATGACGCAATGCCCACGCCAGGCGGCCCGGCGCTTCGGAACTCAACAAGGCGATCACCGGGCAACCCGGTTTGTTGGACGGAAGCATGGCGTCCAGTCCTTGATCCGCATCGATCACGATCAGATGAGGTCGCTGCGTGGCATCCAGCGGGTGTTCCTGGTGCAGCACCTCTATGCCGAGCACCCTCAACTGGCGCGCCAGGCGCTGGGTATGCTTGTCTTCCCACGCCAGAATCAGGCACGTCCAGCCCGCGAAGGTGGGGGTGTGCAGCGCCGTCATGACACCAGCCTCAAATGCGACGCGGCACGCGGGGCGGAATGCCGCGCATGTCCCGTCAGATAGGGGTCGGCGGCCAAAGCGGGACGTGACGCGATGACATCGAATCCTTGCGCGCTGTTGATGCGTCCGAGATGAAACGGCAGGTTCGCATGGTTGGTGACCGGGTCGATGGTCATGCTGCCCAGCAGCGTGGGCCATGCGCGGGACAGCAGCGCGCCACGCACCTGCGCCGGCGCCTCGCTGTCGACGGACTCCATGGCCGCGATGCACAACGACGTGGCGGTATAGGCGCTGGTGAACAGATTGGAAACCTTGCCGATGCTTCGCCGCCAGGCGCGCACACGGGCCTTGAAGGCTGTGTTGTCCGCCGACGATAGGCTGTCGAAATAGGGCGCGGCGCACAACTGGCCCAGCGCGGCCCCCGCCGGAATGTCCGGCAGCTCGCATTCCTGCAGATCGCAACTGACCACGGGGCAGTTTTCCGGCAAGAAGGCCGGATCGCGTTGACCCAGCGCATGCATGGCAGTCAGAAAGGCATAGCTGGACGGGCCAACCAAGTTGTTGAGCACGAAATCAGGGCGCTTGTCGGCAATGTCGGCCACGATACGTTCGACGCCGGTTTCCTCCAGCGGCAAATACCGCTCGCCCAGCACCGCGCCGCCTGCCTGGCCGACCAACTCGCGCGCCAGCCGGTTCATCTCCCAGCCCCAAACGTAATTGGCACCGACCAGATAAGGCCGAGCGCCATGCGACGCGAGCAGATGGTCGAACAACGGCATCAAATGCTGGTTGGGGCAACCGCCGATGTAGATGACGTTCTCGTTGGCCTCGAAGCCCTCGTAGGGGCACATGTACCACAGCAGGGCGTCATGCTTTTCGATCAGCGGAATCACTTCCTTGCGTGCCGCCGAGGTGATGGTTCCGATGATGTGCCGGCACCCGTTGCGCAGCAGATGGGCCGCGCCTTCCAGATAGGCCGCCAGATCGGCATGAGGATCAAAGAAAACCGATTCGATCTGCCCCTTACCCGGCTGCGCGTGGTCGTGCAAGGCAAACTCCACACCCAAGCGCGCATCCCGCCCCATTGCGCCATACGGCCCGGTCGTCGAATACAGAACGCCGATTTTCACGAGATGCCCGTTCCCAAACAAAAAGCCCCATGACGCAAACCGGCTGCCCGGCGGCATCATGGGGCGCTGTTGCCCAATATTGGTGACTGTGTCGCGCCAAGTTTGGCAACTTGGCGTCGGTGCAGAAGGGCAAGCAGATTTTGTGCCAGATGTGCGGATCTGGTGCGAGGCTGTTGGGCCGGTGTCGATCAACAGGCGTTTGATGAGCACACCCAAGTGGTGTGAAGGTCTCGGCGCTGTGCAGGAACGGCGCGGCCTGCATCCGGGTGCATGGCATGGCGCAGAAGGCCGCGCGCGCAGCAAGCAGCGGTTCGATCTGCGCGGCGCGCGTGCCGTAGCGGGCCGGGGCAGCAGAGATCGACTCAGGGGAACTCACGGGCGGCCCGGATCGTCCCGTGACCGGATAATCGCCCGCTTATCCTCGCTTGTCATCCCGAAGAAAGCTTCGTCCATGTCCGATCGTCTTGCGGTGCTGCCGCAGTATCTGTTCCCGAAAAAAGCCATCAATGTGTTTTCCGGCTGGGTGGCCGGTTCGGCCATGGGGGGGGTGACCACCGCCATCATCCGCCGGTTCATCCGACGCTACGACGTGAACATGGGCGAGGCAGTCAATCCCGATCCGGCCAGTTACGCCACCTTCAATGACTTTTTCACGCGCGCCTTGAAGGACGGCGCTCGCCCCTTGGCCGATGCCGACTGGATTTGCCCGGTGGACGGCGCGATCAGCCAGTTCGGCGCCATCGAGCGCGACCAGATCTTCCAAGCCAAGGGTCACCACTACAGCACCACGGCTTTGCTCGGCGGCGATGCCGCGCTGGCCGCGCAGTTCGAGCACGGGCATTTCGCCACCCTCTACCTGAGCCCGCGTGACTATCACCGCATCCACATGCCCTGCGCGGGCACGCTCAGGCGCATGGTCTATGTGCCGGGGGATCTGTTCTCCGTCAACCCGACCACGGCGCGCGGCGTGCCTGGGCTGTTCGCGCGCAACGAGCGCGTGGTCTGCATCTTCGATACCGCGCGCGGCCCGCTGGCCCTGGTGCTGGTGGGCGCGACCATCGTGGGCAGCATGGTCACGGTCTGGCACGGTCAGGTCAATCCGCCGCGTCGCCCGACCGTGATGGAGTGGTTGTATGAAGGTGCGGGCGAGGGGGCTGGCGAGGGCCGCGCGGTCACGCTCGCCCAGGGCGCCGAAATGGGCCGCTTCCTGCTGGGCAGCACCGTGGTGCTGCTCTGGCCCGGCAAACCGGGGGCCTCCGGCCTGCAATTCAACCCGGACTGGGCGCCTGGGCGTGCCATCCGGCTTGGTGAGAGAATGGCCGACTCGAAAGCCTGACACCGGTTTCAGGGAAGTCAGGCGTCCACAGGAGACACCCATGCCCGCTTTGCTGCCCAACGTCGACCCCGACGGCCTGCTTGAATTCTCGGTGGTCTACACCGACCGCGCCCTGAACCACATGTCCCAGCGCTTCCAGGGCGTGATGAAGGACATCTCCACCATCCTCAAAGATGTCTACAAGGCCAAGTCCGCCGCCCTGGTGCCCGGTAGCGGCACCTTCGGCATGGAAGCCGTGGCGCGCCAATTCGCCACCGGCAAGAAAACTCTGGTGATCCGCAATGGCTGGTTCAGCTACCGCTGGACCCAGATCTTCGAGATGGGCAATATCCCCGCCAGTTCCACCGTGCTCAAGGCTCGCCGCATCGGCACCGGTCCGCAGGCGCCGTGGACGCCTTGCCCGGTGGACGAGGTCGTGGCCACCATACGGGCCGAGAAGCCGGACGTCGTGTTCGCCCCGCACGTGGAAACCGCGGCCGGCATGATCCTGCCCGACGACTACCTGAAGAAGGTGACGGACGCCGTGCACGAGGTGGGCGGCCTCTTCGTGCTGGACTGCATCGCCTCCGGCTGCCTCTGGGTCGACATGCAGGCCACCGGCGTGGACGTGCTGGTCAGCGCGCCGCAAAAGGGTTGGAGCGGTTCGCCTGCCTGCGCGATGGTGATGCTCAGCGAGCGCGCCCGCAAGGCCATCGACGGCACCACCAGCACCAGCTTCGCGGCCGACCTCAAGAAGTGGCTGCAGATCATGGAGGCCTACGAAAACGGCGGCCACATGTACCACACCACCATGCCTACCGACGCCCTGGCGCGTCTGGACCAGGTGATGCGCGAAACGCGTGACTACGGCTTCGACAAGGTGCGCCAGGAACAGCTGGCCCTGGGCGCCAAGGTGCGCGCCCTGCTGGAAAGCCGCGGCTTTGTCAGCGTCGCCGCCGACGGCTTCAAGGCCGCGGGCGTCGTGGTCAGCTACACCACCGACACCGACATCCAGAACAGCAAGAAATTCCTCGCCCTGGGCCTGCAGACCGCCGCCGGCGTGCCCCTGCAGTGCGACGAACCCAAGGATTTCAGCACCTTCCGCATCGGCCTCTTCGGCCTGGACAAGCTGCACAACCCGGACCGCAGCGTGGCGCAGCTGGCTGCGGCGCTGGATAAGTTGGGCTACACCGAGAAGGTGGCGAAGGCGGCTTGATTTTCTTGACGCAGAATCAATCAAAAAGCCCCGAGTCGCAAGACGCCGGGGCTTTTGTTTTTTGGGATTGAGCGGGCTTACTTGAAGATCACCGTCTTGTGCCCGTTCAAGATCACGCGGTGCTCGCTGTGCCACTTGACGGCGCGCGCCAGCACCTGGCTTTCGGTGTCGCGGCCGATGGCGGTGAAGTCTTCCACCGTCTTGCTGTGGTCCACGCGCGCCACGTCCTGTTCGATGATGGGGCCTTCGTCCAGGTCCGCCGTCACGTAGTGGGCGGTGGCGCCGATCAGCTTCACGCCGCGGTCATGCGCCTGGTAGTAGGGCTTGGCACCCTTGAAGCTGGGCAGGAAGCTGTGGTGGATGTTGATGGCCTTGCCCGAGAGTTTGCGGCAGAGATCGTCGCTCAGCACCTGCATGTAGCGCGCCAGCACCACCAGTTCCGCGTTTTCGGCCTGCACGATCTCGAACTGCCGCGCCTCGGCTTCTGCCTTGGTGGCCGCCGTGACGGGAACGTGGTGGAAGGGGATGTTGTAGCTGGCCGCGAGTTGGTAGAAGTCGCGGTGGTTAGAGACGATGGCGCGGATGTCGATGGGCAGCAGGCCGATCTTCCAGCGGAACAACAGGTCGTTCAGGCAATGGCCTTCCTTGCTGACGAAGATGAGGGTGCGCACCTTGGTCTCGGCCGGGTTCAGCCGCCATTGCATCTGGAAGGGTTCGGCGAAAGTCTTCAACTGAGCCTGCAGGTCCGTGTGGCTGACCTGTTCGCAGGAGAAACGCACCCGCATGAAGAACAGACCCGTGTCGGGGTCGTTGTACTGCGCCGCTTCCTCGATGTTGCCGCCGCGTTCCAGCAGGAAACCCGAGACGGCATGCACAAGGCCCAGGCGGTCCGGGCAGGAGAAGGTGAGGATGTAGGCGACGCTCATGGCTGGGGCGGAATGCGGAAAGAAGAAGCTGCCATTGTCGCAAAAGCCGACGCCCCGGCGTGGGATACCGGGGCGACAACCCCCTGAACTCGCCTTCGCGGGTCGGCGCCTGTGCCGCCGCCACGGCGCAGGCGGGCTCAGTGCACGTGCAAGGGCAGGGTCGCGAGCTCGGCGTACTGCGCCAGCGTGTTTTCCACTTCGTCCTGCGTCGGTTGCGTGCGCTGCCACTCGCTCAGGTGTTGCTGGAAGAGCTCGGCCCAGGCGCCGTCGAGGAACAGCTCCTTGCCCGAGCGCTTGTCCACGATCTCGAAACCGTGGCGCATCAGCGAGGGACGGTCGGCCATGTATTCGTCATCCGGGTCGCTGACCATGACGCGCCCGTTGTCGTCCTGGCGGATGGGGCTGGCCAGCAGGTGGGTGACGATGAAAGACTCCGAGTCGTACAAGGTGTGCATGGCGTCAGTCTATAGGCAGATGGTGGGAACCGGGTGGTGGCAAGGTTACAGCCGCAAGTTTCATGCTGGAATTGCAGTTGGGGTTGCGCATTGCGGATTTCAAGCGGTCTCAGCGGCGGGCATGGGCGCCATGGACTGACTCCATAGCAGATCGACGTCGCTGCTCCTGCCCTCGCTCAGCCGGATGCGCGCAGGCATCCAATTCAATGCAGGCGCCATCCAAAGTTCCGCGCCCAGGTTGTCTGAGGGCTCGGGCAGACGCAGCAACTTGCGTGTGAGCACTGGCCCACCCGGCAGATTCAAGGTCTCCTCGCCCTGGACCACCAGGCGCCAGTGTTCCACGGTCTTGCCGTTGCCCAGGACGGGAAGCGGCAGCTGCGCGCCGTCGGTCCTGAAAACCGGCGACGTGGTGTTTGTGGCGAAAAGACAGGCCAGCTGGATGTACAGGCTAACCAGGTCTTGCGTGCCCGGAGCCAGGCGGGTGGTGCCGCCCCTGCCCAGGCGAGCCTCGGCGCGGGGCCAGTCGAATTCAGTGTCGTGCTCGTTCTGGGAGCGATCGGTGTAGCTCAGGGGCTGCAAGCCGGTCGAGGTGATCCTGCCCTTGCTGATGCGCTCGCGCGTGCCTAGAAACCCTGCGTCCAGCTTCAGCCGGGCCTCATAGCGTCCGTTTCCGTGCTGCCACGACAGATACCCATCGGCAAACAGCGGCAGGAAAGCGACGGTACCGCGCACCCGGTAACGCAGGTGCAAGGGCGCGGGCACGGCATCGGGCGCGACGCGGAGCGGCATTTCGGCCGCCTGGACCCATTGGCTCATGGCCTGACCTGGCAACAGGGCCAGGCCAGCGTGCATCAGCCAGGCGCGGCGGCGCATGTGCTCAAAATCGCTCATGGTGTAATCACAGCTTGCGTCTGGGCACTATGGACGGCACCACAGACGCCGATGGAAATGATTGCATCCCGATGAAACTCGCCACTTACAAAGACGGCTCGCGCGATGGTCAGTTGATCGTCGTCTCGCGTGACCTCAGTCAAGCCCATTATGCGACCGGCATCGCGCAGCGCCTGCAGCAGGTGTTGGACGACTGGAACTTTCTCGCCCCCCAGCTGGAGGATCTGTACACCACGCTGAACCAGGGCAAGGCGAGGCATGCTTTCCCCTTCGATGCGACGCAGTGCATGGCGCCACTGCCGCGGGCCTTCCAGTTTGCGGGTGGCCTGAGCTGTCCGAACCATGTCGACTTGTTGTACCCGGAGCTGACCGGTGCGGCCCTGCCCCTGTATCAGGGCTACGGACATCTGCAAGGCGCTTGTGACAAGGCGCTGTTCGCCAGCGATGCGTCGTCTGACCTGGACCCCGGCATCGATTTCGAGGCGGGGCTGGCCGTCATCACGGGTGACGTGCCCGCGGGCGCGCCGCCCGAGCAGGCGCTGGACGGCGTGCGCCTGCTCATGCTGGCCAATGGCTGGACGCTGCGCCAGCGCCTGGCCGAGGAACGCGCGCGCGGGTTTGGTTTTGTGCAGAGCAAACCCGCCGTGGCCTTCAGCCCCGTGGCCGTCACGCCCGATGAACTCGGCGAGTCCTGGGTGGATGGACGTGTCCATCTGAGCTTGCAGACCACCTGGAATGGCCGCACCGTGGGCCTGTGCGAGGCGGGCGAGGCCATGGAGGTTTCTTTCGGTCAACTCGTCGCGGCGCTGGGGGCAACCCGGCGCGTGCGCGTGGGCAGCATCGTCGGGGGCGGTGCGCTCAGCAATCGGGCGGTCGATGCCGAAGGGCGTCTGGACTGGCCCAAGGGCTACGGCTGCATCGCCGAGAAACGTGCCATGGAAAGCCGCCTGGACGGCCAGCCCACCACGGCCTACATGAAGTTTGGCGACAGCCTGCGCATCGAGATGAAAGGCCGCGACGGCCAGTCCGTCTTCGGCGCCATCGAGCAGCAGATCGCGTCCAGGTCCGCATGACCAGCGCGGCATAATCGCGCCCCATGCAGACCCTGCGCCGCGCCCGTTTCCTCGCCCGCCTCGTGCTGGCCGGGTTCGCGCTCGCGCTGGGCGTGGCCATTGCCTCGCCCATCGTGCAGCCCAAGGCGATGGAGTTGGTCTGCGCCGCCGATGGCGTCGTGAAGCTGATAGCCCGGGGCGGTGACGATGGCGCCATCGCCAACCATGCCCATACCCTGGACTGTCCCTTGTGCGTGCAGGTGCTGACACCGCCGAGCCTGTCCCTGCCCGTCGCCGCACACGACGCACCGCCGTCTTACGCACCGCGCCCGTGGATGACGGCGCACATCGCCGGCCGCACGGCCGCGCCCCTGCCGCCTCGCGGCCCGCCTGCTTCTTCCTGATCCTTGCCTGCGCAGTGCGCGACCGCCCTGGATGGGTCGGCCGTTCGCTGCCTTGCCTGCGTCGTATGCCTGGTCGCGAATGAACGCGCCATCGTGCCGGTCGTTGGGCAGAAGAAATCAATTTGTCCGCCGGGCGACCGGCATCCACCCCCAGAGGAGTTTCACCATGAACATCAAACACCTGATCGCCTTTGTCGCCTTGGCTGCCGCGGGCGCCGTACAGGCCCAGACCGTCGACGTGCAGGAAGCCTGGGCACGTGCCACGGTGCAGGGCCAGAAGTCCAGCGGCGCTTTCATGAAGCTCACCGCCAAGGAAGGCATGCGCCTCGTGGGCGTGACCACGCCCGTCGCGGGCGTTGCCGAGGTGCATGAGATGAAGATGGAAGGCGACGTCATGAAGATGCGCGCCATCGCCGGCCTGGATCTGCCCGCCGGGCAGACCGTGGAGCTCAAGCCGGGTGGTTACCACGTCATGCTGATGGACCTGAAGGGAGCCCTGCGTGCAGACCAAAACATTCCGGTGACCCTGTTGTTCAAGAATGCGCAGGGCAAGGAGAGCCGCCAGGAACTGCAGATTCCCGTGCGCGCCATGACCATGGGTGCGAGCCCATCGGGCCACGGCGCCAAGCACTGAGCCTTGTGACCGACCCGCGACAGGCGTCGCGGATTTGGGGTTTCTTTGCGGGTGTCGGAGTCGTGCGCCGCCGGTTCGCGTTAAGCTGCGCGCACCGACCGGACCCGCGCAACCATGAACCAGAAAGCACATCCCCAGGGCTTGGGCGCTGATTTCGGCGCCTATGTGCCAGGCTTTGACTTTCTGCAGAAACTGGCACAAGGCGATCCGCAGGCCTTGTACGCCAGTTGGATCGCGCCCACGCTGGACCCGAAGGTGCTGGACCAGCGCATTGGCGAGCTCAAGGCCGTGCTGTTCTGGCTGGATCAGAACACGGCCGCCCTGAAGGCCACCTTGCAAGCCCTGGAAGTTCAGAAGATGACCCTGGCTGCATTGCGCAGCATGGGCAGCATGGGCAGCATGAGTGGCATGGCCGGTTCGATGCCCGGGGCTCAAACCAGTTCCGAAGACCGTGCCGCGGCGTCCAGTGCATCGGCAGCGTCGGCTGCCGGCGCGGACCCCGCCGCGCCGCCCTTCATGGCCGATGCCATGCAGTACTGGGGTGCCCTGACGCAACAGTTCCAGACCATTGCCAATCAGGCCCTGCAGGACGTGGCGGCGCGTGGCGCCGCGGCTTCAGCCGCAGCCGCGGCCCCGGGGCCACAGTCGTCCGCGGCGGCCTCGGCCGATGCCGCCCCAGCGCCCCGGCGCGCCACGCCGCGCAAGGCGACGCGTCCAGGGGCCGATGACCCGAAGCCGAACTCCGGCCCGCGCGATGGCCCGAATGCCTGATCGTTCCATGAACCCGTACCTTCTTGCTCACGCCACCCATCCGCAATGGCGCATGGCGGCCACCCTGGTGCTGGCGCAACTGCGAGCCCAGATCGCCAGTCGCGCGTCCAAGGGCGCGGGGCTGGCCCCCAGCCTGGCCCTCCTTTACATCACCGACCACTACGCGAACGAGGCGCAAGCCATCCTCGCGCACCTGAGCGCCGAACTGCCCGAGGTGACGGACTGGTCCGGCACGGTGGGCGTGGGCATCGCGGCCACGGGTGTCGAGTACTTCGACGAACCCGCGCTGGCGGTGATGCTGTGCGACATCCCGGCCGACCAGTACCGCGTGTTCTCCGGCGTGGCGCCCTTGGCGCAGAGCTTCGCCGCGCACACGGCCCTGATCCATGCCGATGGCCATGCGCCCGAGCTGGGCGAGCTGATCGAGGAGATGGCGGCGCGCACCAGTTCGGGGTATCTCTTCGGCGGCCTGGCCGCCAGCCGCCAGCAGAGCGTGCAGTTCGCGCAAGGCGGTGACGGCTATCTGCGCGGGCAGGGCCGCAGCAGCGGTGTGTTCCATGGCGGTCTGTCCGGCGTGGCTTTTGGTCCGGAGGTCGCCTTGGTGTCGCGTGTCACGCAGGGCTGCGCGCCACTCACGCCGGTTGGCGGTGACCACGTGGTCACCGAGGCCGAGCGCCACGTGGTCTACCAGCTCGACGGCGAGCCCGCGCTCGACGTGCTGCTGCGTGAACTGGGCGTCTCGCTCGACCAACCGCAGCAGGCCCTGGAGGCGGTGCGTGCCACGCTCGCGGGGCTGGTGGCGCCCCCGCCTGCCCATGGGCAGCAATCGGATGCCGCCGCAAACTCGCGTGCGGGAGATCACGCGCACGCAGGTGCCAGCCCGTCGGGCCGCGTGATCGGACGGGGTGGCTTGTTCGGCCCGGACGTGCGCGTGCGCCACATCGTGGGGCTGGACCCGCAGCGGGGCGGCGTGGCCCTGGCCGAGCGCGTGACCGAAGGCATGCAGCTTGCCTTCTGCCAACGCAATGTTCAGGCCGCGCGCGCCGACCTGATTCGCATCTGCACCGAAATCCGTGCCGAGCTGGAGCCAGACGAACTACCGCTGTATAGCGCGGCAGTGTCCACGCCTGGCGCTGCGTCCGATGTCGCGTCCGAGCAGGGCGCGCCGACTCTGGCGGCGCACCCTGCCGTGCCCTCGCGTGAAATTGCTGGCGCCATCTATGTCAGTTGTTCAGGTCGTGGCGGCCCGCATTTCGGCGCGCCCAGCGCGGAACTGCAGTTGGTGCGCCATGCCCTGGGCGACGTGCCGCTGATTGGCTTCTTTGCCGGGGGCGAGATCGCGCACCGGCAATTGCATGGTTACACCGGCGTTCTCACAGTCTTCCTCGCGCCCGAGGGGGCCGCCGCATGAGCATGCCCGCGCAAGCCGATCAGCGTGCGCACGGGACGCCAGCGGAAGGTCCCGCGAGCGGCCAGTTCTCTCTCCTGCGCCAGCGCCGTTACGCGCCTTTCTTCTGGACCCAGTTCGCTGGCGCCGCCAACGACAACCTGTTCAAGTTCGCCTTCACGGTCCTGGTGACCTACCAACTCCAGGTGAGCTGGCTGCCACCGGTGCAGGCGGGGCTGGTCATCGGCGCGCTTTTCATCCTGCCGTTCCTGCTGTTTTCCGCCACCAGCGGCCAGCTCTGCGACAAGCATGAGAAGAGCGCCATGATCCGTTTCGTCAAGAATCTGGAGGTGCTCATCATGCTGGCGGCGGCCTGGGGCTTGCTGGCGCCCAACGTGCCCGTCCTGCTGCTGTGCATCTTCCTGATGGGGGTGCATTCCACGCTCTTCGGTCCGGTCAAGCACGCCTACCTGCCCGCCGCGCTGCAGCCGCGTGAACTCACGGGCGGCAACGGCATGGTGCAGATGGGCACCTTCGTCGCCATCCTGCTGGGCAATATGGCGGGTGGCCTGCTGATGTCACTGCCCACTTCCAGCCCGGTGACGGGCGCGCAGGCCGCGGCGCTGGCCTGTCTGGCGGTGGCCGTGCTGGGCCGGCTGGCCGCGGCACGCGTGCCTCTGCTGCCGGCCACTGACCCGGGCTTGCGCATCAACTGGAATCCCTTCAGCGAAACCTGGCGCAACCTCCAACTGGCGCGGCGCGACGCCAAGGTCTTCCATTCCCTGCTGGGCATCAGCTGGATGTGGTTCTTCGGCGCAGTCTTTCTGTCGCTATTTCCCGCCTATGCCAAGGAAGTGCTGCGCGGCGACGAGCAGGTGGCTTCCCTTCTGCTGGTGCTGTTCTCGATCGGCATCGGCGTAGGAGCCCTGTTGTGCGAAGTGTTGGAACAGCGCGCCGGCGTGGTCCGCCGCTTCCTGGCGCCGCTGGGCGCCGTGGGCATGAGCGTGTTCGCGGTCGATCTGTACTTCGCCTCGCGTGGCCTGCCGCCGGTGGATCTGATGAACCTGGCCACCTTCGCGGCCCGGCCACCGCACTGGCGCGTGATGGCCGACCTGCTGTTGCTCAGTCTCTTCGTCGGGCTCTACAGCGTGCCCATGTACGTGCTGATCCAGCGCCGCAGCCCGCCCACGCACCGTGCGCGCGTGATCGCGGCCAACAACATTCTGAATGCGCTCTACATGGTCGTCAGCGCCCTGTTGGCCGGGGCCTTGCTGGACGCGGGAGCGACGATTCCGGAAGTGTTCCTCTGCATCGGCTTGGCCAACGCCGTGGTCGCTTGCTGCGTGTTCTTGTTCGTGCCGGACTATTGGCGCGAGACCTGAGTCCCCGGCGGGGCCCGCTCCTGCGACAGGGCTGCAGGTTTCAGAACACGCCCCAATCGTCGTCAGCGCCCATCTTTGCAAATCGGGCGGGCTTCGAGTGCGAAGAGGCCGTCTGGGGCGATCGGTGCGCCATATTGTTTGCGTGTTCAGGCGAGTGACGTACCGCATTCTGATGAGGTAGGGCGGCAGCGTTTGCACGCATGGCCATCGGGGCGAGCGCCACGGCATTGCTGTTTTTGTTGTTGAGCTTGAACACGGCCACGGCCTGTACCAGTTCCTGGGCCTGGCTCTTGAGGCTGCTGGCCGCCGCGGCCATCTCTTCCACCAGTGCCGCGTTCTGCTGCGTGGCTTGGTCCATCTGCGTCACGGCTTCGCCCACTTGAGACACACCCGTGCTTTGTTCGACGCTGGCCGCGCTGATCTCTCCCATGATGTCGGTCACCCGGCGGATGCTGCTGACAACGTTGTGCATGGTGCTACCGGCCTGATCGGCCAGTGCGCTGCCCTGCTCCACCCGGTTGACACTGTCGGTGATCAAAGTCTTGATCTCCTTGGCTGCTTCCGCGCTGCGACTGGCCAGGTTGCGCACCTCGCCGGCTACCACGGCGAAGCCTCGGCCCTGTTCACCTGCACGTGCGGCCTCCACCGCCGCGTTCAGTGCCAGGATGTTGGTCTGGAAGGCGATGCCGTCGATCACGCCGATGATGTCGGCGATCTTCCTCGAGCTGTCGCTGATGCCCTTCATGGTGCTCACAACCTGGGTCACCACTTCACCCCCTTGCACGGCCACGGTGCTCGCGCTCTGGGCGAGCTGGTTGGCTTGACGGGCATTGTCGGCGTTCTGTTTGACGGTGGAAGACAACTCTTCCATGCTGGCAGCGGTTTCTTCCAGTGCGCTGGCCTGATTCTCCGTGCGGGCGGAAAGGTCCTGATTGCCTTGGGCAATTTCGGCGCTGGCCGAAGAGACCGACTCGCTGCTCTGGCGCACGCGCCCGACGATGCCGGCCATGCTGTCACGCATGGCTTTGAGGGCATACAGCAGGCTGGATTGATCGTTTTTCTTGAGTTTGATGTCGATGCTGAGATCGCCAGCGGAAATGCCTTGCATCACCGCAGCTGCGTAGGCTGGCTCTCCACCGAGTTGGCGCAGCAGACTGCGCGCAATCAGCAAGCCGCTTCCCAGCAAGGCCGCACCCAGCAGCAGGGTGCCGATGCCCATGCTGATCGCGCGATTCATGACCACCGCGTCCACGTTGTCAACATAAACACCCGAGCCGACAACCCAACCCCATGGAGCGAAACCTTTGACGTAGGAGACCTTCTGTGCCGGTTTGTCGCTGCCGGGCTTCGGCCACATGTAAAAGACAAAACCTGATCCATGGGCCTTGACGATTTGGACAAACTCCACGAACAGCTGTTTTCCCGTCGGGTCCCTGTTCTCGGTCAGATCCTTGCCATCGAGTTCCGGACGGATCGGGTGCATGACCATCGTCGGATGCATGTCGTTGATCCAAAAATACTCGGCGCCGCTGTAACGCAATGCCTTGATGGCTTCCAAGGCGCGCTGTTTGCCTTCGTCCTCGCTCAATTTTCCCTTGCTGACCAGGTCATGAAAGTGCACGATCAGGTCATAGGAGACTTCGACGGTCTGGCGCACGCCGGCCTGGCGCTCCTCCATTACCAGTTTTTTTTCCGAGATCAGAAAGACGATGGCCATCGCGCAGATGCCCAGCAGGGCGCTTGCGATAAGCGCACCCAGGCGTTTGGAAATGCTCATGGAATTCAAATTGAACATGGTGTTACCTCATAGAGTTGCGGCGCCTTTGTGGTCGCGGCGCCTCTTCAGAAAAATGTCCTGTCATCGCTGGCTGTTGCCATTGCATTGAGAAGAAGCCAGTCCCGGATCGAGGTGACTCATGAGTCTTTCGATGTCGAGCGGGATCAGCAACGCTGTTCATGACCCTCATGGTGCTGATGCAAGCCATGTCTCGCCATCAGACACGGCCGGTTTGACCGTCGGAATCGGATGGCGCGGGGTAGGACGGTTCCTAACCGAGATCCGCTTTCGGTGCGTTCAGCGCGGACCCTGCGCCGCTCGCGCGGTCGGAATCTGTCTCATCGCTCGATTCGCGGCCGGCGCTCCGGATGAATAAAAAACTGCTCCAATCGTCCCTGCCGATCTTGGACAGGGGGAGCGATTCCGCCAGCTTTGGCTGGGATCAGAGATTGCAGACGCGCGACCTTGTTAATCTTGTGCAGAGGCGCGCGCCCGGCGCCGGGAGAGGGTCAAGACGCGGTCAATACACGAGTGGCGGAAGGGGTGGGCACCACCACCGCGGCGTTCTTGTGGTTGCTGTCCAGCTTGAAGATCGCCACGGACTCCACCAGTTCGCCGGCCTGGCTCTGGAGGCTGCTGGCCGCTGCGGCCATTTCCTCGACCAAGGCCGCATTCTGTTGCGTGGCCTGATCCATCTGCGTCACGGCCTCGCCCACCTGGGACACGCCAGAGCTCTGCTCAAGACTGGCGGCGCTGATCTCGCCCATGATGTCGGTCACCCGGCGGATGCTGCTGACTACCTCGGTCATGGTGTTGCCCGCCTGGTCGGCCAGTGCATTGCCTTGCGCTACCCGGGCCACGCTGGCGGTGATCAGCATCTTGATCTCCTTGGCGGCGTCCGCGCTGCGTCCAGCCAGGTTGCGCACCTCGCTAGCCACCACCGCGAAACCGCGACCTTGTTCGCCAGCCCGGGCGGCTTCCACGGCCGCATTGAGGGCCAGGATGTTGGTCTGGAAGGCGATGCCGTCGATCACGCCGATGATGTCGGCGATTTTCTTGCTGGAGTCGCTGATGTCCTTCATGGTGCCCACAACTTGATTCACTACCTCGCCACCATTGATTGCCACGGCGCTGGCGCTCTGGGCCAGTTGGTTGGCCTGGCGGGCGTTGTCGGCGTTTTGCTTGACGGTCGACGACAGTTCTTCCATCGAAGCGGCCGTCTCTTCCAACGCGCTGGCCTGGCTCTCGGTGCGTGCCGAGAGATCGTGGTTGCCTTGGGCGATCTCGGCACTCGCCGTGGAGACTGACTCACTGCCTTGGCGCACGCGTCCCACGATGTCCGACAGGCTGGTCTTCATCTGCACCAGGGCGCCGAGCATCTGCGCCAGTTCGTCACGCCCCTCAACCGCGATGGGGTGGTTCAGCTTGCCCTGGGCAATGGCCTCGGCGCTTTTCACGGCTTGACGCAGCGGAGGCACGATGGAGCGAGTCAGCAACAGGATGGCGCCGATGCCCAGACCCAGGGCGACCAGGGCTGATCCAATGATGATCCAGCGTCCCTGGGCGGCGGCCTCTTCGGCCTTCTCCAATTCCTCATCAAACAATGCCCGCTGGTGCTGTTCAAGTCGTTGCAGCGCGGCGATATAGGTTTCCGACAGAGGTCTCAACTGCTGTTCCACGAAAGCCGAGACGTCCTCGCCGGCGAGCCTGCGTTTCAGGGCCTCGGAACGTGGGCTGCGGTAGTTTTCCCGGCCCTTGGCCACGACCGCCACCAGGGCCTTGCCTTCCTCGGACGTGATCATCGCTACGGCCTTCTGGCTGATCTCCGTCACCATCGCCGAGGTCTGGTCCATCTCCGCCTGCCAGGCCTTGATGCGGCTCGGGTCGGTCTCGTTCAGGGCGGCACGGGTGCGTGTCCAGTTCAGTTCGATGGCACCGCGCCAGGCGGCGACCTGGCGCAGGCGCTCGTTGTCCGTCGTGCCCATCACACGGGCGGTTTGCGCCAGCTCCTGCAGGCGCCATACGCCGATCGAAGCGCAAGTGGCGAGCAGCAACAGGACCAGGCCGAACGCAGCACCCAGGCGTTTTCCGATGGGGTAATTGTTCAAGAATTTCATGGTGTTTCTCCAGTGTTTTGCGGGACGTGGCGCGACTTCATTGCACGGAGGAATCGACCAGGACTTTTTCGATGTCCAGCAGAATCAGCATCCGGTCATTGACCGTTCCCAAGGCGAGCACGGCGCTCGAATCGATGGCGCCGGAGATCTCCGGCGCCGGGCGCAACTGCTCGGGCGCCAGGGTGATGACGTCGGAGACGGCATCCACCACCATGCCCACCACTTTGCTGCCGATGTTCAGCACAATGACCACGGTGAAGCCGTCGTACTTGACGTCATGCAGGCCAAACTGAATGCGCATGTCGATGATCGGGACGATCACGCCGCGCAGGTTCACCACGCCCAGGACGTGGCCTGGCGCGTTGACCATGCGGGTGGGGTGCTCGTAGGAGCGGATTTCCTGCACGCGCAGGATGTCCACGCCGTACTCTTCGTCGCCCAGCTTGAAGGCCAGGAACTCGCGGATGTTGGTGGGGGCGTTGGCGCCTTGTGGCGCGGGACGCAGGACAGTGCTCATGAGGGGCTCCGGGGACGGGTTGAATCGGACAGTTGACGCCGTTGCGTCAGCCACTTTTCATGACCGTCATGGTGCCGGCGCAAGGTGCCGCGCGCTATCGGACTGGGCCTGTTCGGGTATCGGAATTGGCTGGTGTGGGTAGGGCGATTCCTATCCGCGACCCACAGTGAGGCGCCGCCCCAAAGCTGCGCGCAAACCCCGGTCCGCTTGCGCGGCCGGGGTTGGTCTCATGGCCTTGTTTGTAGCGAGTGATCCAGACGAATCAGACACTGCCTGAACCGTCGGTACCGGTCTATGCAATCTGAATTGATGTCACGACCATGGTCTTGGCTCAGATCGCTTTGCACCGGCCTGGCATCAGCCGCAGCCCCTCGGAGGCTGACGCTGTGTTGCCAAGCAAGTTCAGAAGCTTTCCCAGTTGTCGCCCGCCGGGCCGGATTTCTCAGCACGGGGTTCGCTGGCCTTGGCGTTTGGGGCAGCCAGCGCCGTCAGCGTGGTGGTGCCAGCGGGCTTGAGTGCCTTGGGTCGCGCCACTCTGGCTGCTGTCAGGTGTTTCGGGCTGGGCGCTTTCACGGAGGACACACTCTGAGTTGCCTGCCCCTGGGTGGCGCTCAGTTTGAAGACCGAGACGACCTGCACCAGATCCTGCGCTTGCGTGTTCAAGCTGGACGCGGCGGCGGACATCTCTTCCACCAGTGCGGCGTTCTGTTGCGTGACCTGGTCCATATTGGTCACGGCTTCACCCACCTGTCCAACGCCGGCGCTTTGCTCGATGCTGGCCGCGCTGATCTCGCCCATGATGTCGGTCACGCGCTTGATGCTGGCCACCACTTCGTCCATGGTCCGACCTGCCTGGTCCACCAGGGTCGTCCCCTGCTCGACGCGGCCGACGCTTTCGTTGATCAGTTGCTTGATTTCCTTGGCCGCATCCGCGCTGCGGCCTGCCAAGTTGCGCACCTCACCCGCCACGACGGCGAAGCCACGACCCTGCTCGCCAGCACGGGCCGCTTCCACGGCGGCGTTCAAGGCCAGGATGTTGGTTTGGAAGGCGATGCCGTCGATCACGTTGATGATGTCGGCGATGCGACGACTCGAGTCGTTGATGTCTTGCATGGTGCTGACCACCTGGGCCACGACCTCCCCGCCCTTGATGGCCACCGTGCTGGCGCCTTGCGCAAGTTGATTGGCCTGGCGGGAGTTATCGGCGTTCTGCTTCACGGTGGAGCCGAGTTCCTCCATCGACGCGGCGGTTTCCTCCAGCGAGCTGGCCTGACTTTCGGTGCGGCTGGACAGGTCGGAGTTGCCTTGGGCGATTTCGGCGCTGGCGGTGGAAACGGCCTCGGCGCCCTGTCGTACGCGTGAGACGACCTGCGCCAGACTGTCACGCATTTCCTTCATGACCGCCAGCAGGCTGGCTCTGTCGCCGGCTTTGGTTTGCACATCGACCAGCAGATTGCCAGCGGCGATTTCCCTGGCCACGTTGGCGGCGTAGTCCGGTTCGCCGCCCAACTGCCCCGTGATGGCGCGCGTGACCCAGAATCCGAGGCCCGCCGCGATCAGCACCGCGACCAGGGAACCAAAGATCACCACGTTGCGGTTGAGAGACTGAAAGCGCTCGGCTGCCGCGTCACGTACGACCAGCAAATCACGTTCTGCCGTGTCGAATTCGTCGTGCAGTTTGCGAAAACCGTCCATGGCGGCTTTGTCCCTGCCCAGCTTGAACTCTGTCACGAAGTCGCCCATGGTCCGCTTGCCCTCGCTCACCTCGCGACGAAACTGGATCATTTCCTTGCCGACCGCCATGAACTCGTTGTTCCGCTTGCGCATTTCATCCAGGCGCTTTTGCTGTTCCGGGTTGTCGGACGTCAGCGCCTTGACTTCGTTCCAGGACTTGTCGAAAACCTGGATGCCCTTGTTCCAGGGGTCGAGGAAACGGTCCTCCCCCCGAGTAGGAAACCGCGGGCGCCGGTTTCCATGTTGATCATGCTTTCCAGCATTTCGTCGCCCAGGGTCAGGACTTTGTAGGTGTGGGTGTTCCACTTGTTGGCCTCGGCCAGCTTGGCCGAGCTGTACAGTGCTACGCCGCCAACCAGTAGGAAAACGAGGATGACCGCTCCGAAGGCGGTCGCGAGTCGGCGTGCGACGGTGATGGTGTTCATGAGAGGCTCCAGAAATGCAGAGATGAGGTGTCAGACGGCCTGGGCGATCGACTCGGTGTTGCTTGTACCCATGACCTTCTCGATGTCGAGCAGGATCAGCATGCGGTCGTTGACCGTGCCCAGGGCGAGCACGGCGCTTGAATCGATGGCGCCAGAAATCTCGGGTGCGGGGCGCAGTTGTTCGGGTGTCAACGTGATGACGTCGGAGACGGCGTCCACCACCATGCCGACCACTTTGTTGCCGATGTTGAGCACGATGACGACGGTGAAGTTGTCGTACCTGACTTCTGGCAGTCCGAATTGGATGCGCATGTCGATGATGGGGACGATCACGCCGCGCAGGTTCACCACACCCAGAACGTGATCCGGCGCGTTGACCATGTGGGTAGGTTGTTCGTAGGAGCGGATTTCCTGTACGCGCAGGATGTCCACGCCGTACTCCTCGTTGCCCAGCTTGAAGGCCAGGAACTCGCGGATGGGTGTCGGTGCGTCGGTGCGCGCGGCTTGTGGTGCGTGATTCAATACGGTGCTCATGAGCTTCTCCGGGGAAAGGCAGGGTCAGACAATTGGCGCAGTTGCGTCAGCAACTGCTCGAACTCGGTGGATTTGTCGAAGAATCCGTCGGCGCCCGCCTGTAGGCAGCGCTGGCGGTTGTAGTCCGTCGCATCGTTGGTCAGCACGATCACCTTCAGGTCCTGGTGCTCGCGCTTGAACTGCGGAATCAGGCGCACGGGATCGCCGTCGGGCAGGTGCAGGTCCAGCACCACCAACGCCAGCGTGGCCTGCATGCTGGCCACCAAATGCTGCGCCACCATGCAGCCGGAAGCCGTCAGCACCCGGTCGACACCGGGGATGGCCTCGATCTGGCGAACCAGGCGGAAGCGGATCAGTTCGGAATCGTCGACGACCAGAATTTTCATGACCGTCATGGTGCCGGCGGGAGGCATCGCGCACCATCGGACGCGGCCGGTTCGGGTGTGGGAATCGGCTGGCTGGGGTAGGACGACTCCTACCCCGAGGCCTGCCTGGCCCGATTTGGGCAGGTTCAGCTCAGTTCAGTAGGCCATGCGCCATGGGCCCCGTCGCTTGAAATGCGTGAAACCCCGGTCCGCTTGCGCGGTCAGGGTGGGTCTGGTTCGGCGGATCGAGGGAGCGAGCTGCGGCTCAACGCCCGAATGAAATGCAAAGCTGGTTTGCGCCTGGGTGGCGAGTCCCGGCGCTGGCACTGTGGCCTAGTTTTCGTTCGTGGCGTCCAGTTGGAAGACGGCCACGGCCTGCACCAGTTCCTGTGCCTGATTCTTCAGGCTGCTGGCAGCCGCGGCCATTTCCTCGACCAAGGCCGCGTTCTGCTGCGTGGCCTGGTCCATCTGCGTCACGGCCTCGCCCACCTGGGACACGCCAGCGCTCTGCTCGACGCTGGCCGAGCTGATCTCACCCATGATGTCCGTCACCCGACGGATGCTGCTGACCACTTCGTTCATGGTATTGCCGGCCTGGTCAACCAAAGCGTTGCCTTGCGCCACCTGGATCACACTGTCGGTGATCAAGGTTTTGATCTCCTTGGCCGCGTCCGCGCTGCGGCCTGCAAGATTGCGCACCTCGCTGGCGACCACGGCAAAGCCGCGGCCCTGTTCACCCGCACGCGCCGCTTCGACGGCGGCATTGAGTGCCAGGATGTTGGTCTGGAAGGCGATGCCATCGATCACGTTGATGATGTCGGCGATCTTCTTGCTGGAGTCGCTGATGCCCTTCATGGTGTCGACCACTTGAGCGACCACCTCACCACCCTGCACGGCCACGGCGCTGGCGCTCTGGGCCAGTTGGTTGGCCTGGCGGGCGTTGTCAGCGTTCTGCTTGACGGTCGACGACAGTTCTTCCATCGAAGCGGCTGTCTCTTCCAGCGCGCTGGCCTGGCTCTCGGTGCGTGCGGATAGATCTTGGTTGCCCTGAGCGATTTCGGCGCTGGCGCTGGAGACTGATACGCTGCCCAGGCGAACGGTGGAAACCACCTTGGCCAGATTGCCCTGCATCAGTTTGAGTTGCGCCATCAGGCTGCTGGTGTCGCCAGGACGCAGCTCAATCGGCGTGCCCAGATTGCCCGCGCCCACGCGAAGGGCCACCAGTGCGGCCTCGCCCGGTTCGGCGCCGAGCTGGCGGCTGATGGAGCGTGTCATCAACCAGCCCAGCAAGGTGGCCAGGAAAATGCCGCCCACGATGGCCGTCACGGACGCAGCGACGATGCGTGTACGGCGTTGTTCCGCGACGTTGTATTCCCTTTTCGCTTCGTCCATCTGCAATTGCACCAAGGCATCAATGCCTTTCTTGACCACGATGTACAGCGGGCGAACTTTCTGTTCCATGAGGCGCTGTGCCGCCGCCATGTCGTTGCCGCGCAGGGCCGCCAACGCAGGATTGAGGGCTTCCTGAACAAACTTCTGGCGATCTTCGGCGAAGGTCTTCGCCAGTACTTCTTCCTCTGCTGTCAGGTACGTCAACATGTAGGCGTCCCAGGTCTTGGTGATCGTCGCCATATTTGATTCGACCGACGCCGTGTTGTTGGCAATGACATCGTGAGTTGGCGTGCGCAGCGTTTCGGAAATGAGCAACTGATTGGCAATCACTCTGGCCCCTATGTCTCCCAATTGACCCGCCGGAACGGTTCGATCTTCGTAGACCGACTTCAAGGCCACATTGCTTGAATCAATGCCGAACAGACCCAGGCCGCCGATCACGACAAGCAGCATGGCCTGAAAACCGATCAGCAGGGACAAGCGCGTGGATACCTTCATATTGCTCATGACTATTCCTGTACACAATGGGAAGAACTCATGGGGTCGCCCGGGAGGTCGTCCGCCTTCAGTCGCCCGCCCCAAGCTGCTCGCACGGGTGCAAGCGCTGGCGTTCGGAATCGGTGACGACCAGAGTTCTCATGACCGTCATGGTGCCGAGACAGGTCATGGCGCGCCATCGGACTCGGTCGGTTTTTCCGTCGGAATCGGATGGAAAGGGTAGGGCGATTCCTACCTCGGTGGCGCGGGTCGCGGCCGCGCCGGCGGGATTCAGTTCAGCAGGCCATGTTGCATGGCGTAGCGCACCAGTTCGGCGGTGTTCCCGATATTGAGTTTTTCCATCAGACGCGTCTTGTGTGTGCTGACGGTCTTGTTGCTGATGCACAGCTGCTCGGCGATCTCGTTGACGCCCTGGCCGGCCACCAGCATGCGGAACACTTCCATTTCCCGGTCGGACAGGTTCTGGTGCGGCAGCCCGTCCCCACTCAGCGACACATCGAAGACCAGTTTTTCGGCGAGTTCAGGCACGATGAACTTGCCGCCGCCCGCGACCTTGCGGATCGCGGTCAGCAGCACTTCCATCTCGCTGTCCTTGGTCACATAGCCGCTGGCGCCCGCCTTCAGCACGCGCGCGGCCACCTGCCCTTCGTTGTGCATGCTCAGCACGAGGATGGGCAAGGCCGGCCAGTGGGACTTGATGCGGGTGATCAGGTCCGGGCCACTCAGGCCCGGCATGTTGATGTCGAGCAGCAGCAGGTCCGGCAACTCGCGGCGCAGGCCTTCCAGCACCTGGGCTCCGTCCACGGCTTCCGCCCGGACTTCGATGTCCGGTGCCAGCGACAGCAGTTGTCGCAAGCCGCCGCGCACGATGGCGTGGTCGTCGGCGATCATCAGTCGAATCATGTCGTCTCCTGTACCGGGGGGTCCTGATGCAGCGGGACGCGCGCCGTGATGGTCGTGCCATCGCCAATAGTACTGTGCACGGTCAGCTCGCCGCCCAGCGCCAATGCCCGCTCCTGCATGCCCAGCAGGCCGAACGAGCCACCGCGTGCGCTGGCGGCGGCGTCGAAGCCCTGGCCATCGTCGCGCACCTGCAGCACGAGTTGCCCTGCATCCTGCCGCAATTTGACCTGCACCGACTTGGCGTGGGCATACCGGCTCACATTCGTGAGGGATTCCTGGACGATGCGGAAGAGGCCGATGGCGCGGTGTTCGGGCATGTCCACGGTCGGCGTGTCGACTTCCAGACTGCAGGGTATGCCAGCGTGGCGGCGAAACTCGCCGCTGAGCCATTCGAGCGCGGGGATCAAGCCCATGTCCAGGGCCGAGGGCCGCAGATTGGACGCCACGTTGCGCACACCCTGGATGGCGCGGTCGACCAGCACCCGCATGCCCTGCAGTCGGTCCAGGAGGTCGGCGTCTGCCGCGCCGAACTTCATGCCGGCGTAGGTGAGGTCCATGCGCAGGGCCGTCAGGACCTGACCCAGCTCGTCGTGCACTTCGCGCGCGATGTTCTTGCGTTCGTACTCGCGCATGGCATCGCCTTGCGCGGCCAGGTCGCGCAGGCGTTGGCGCGAATCGGCCATTTCCTGCTGGATGCGTCGGCTCTCCGTGACGTCGCGCACCACGGTCATCAGCAAGGGGCCTCGACTCGTGCGCAACAATCCAACGCTGAGGTCGCCGGAGAACTCGCCGCCATCGCTGCGCACGCAGTCCGTGCTCACGCCCAGCTGTCGTTCGCCCGGTTGCAAGTGCTCGTACAGCGCGCGACGTTGTAAATGGTGTTCCCTGAGGCGGGGCGGAATGAGTATGTCCACGGGCTGACCCAGCAGCGCTTCGCGCGGGTAGCCGAACAGGTCCAGGGTTCGTTCGTTGACCTGCACGATGCGCCACTGCGGGTCGGCGAGGATGATGGCGTCGGGCGCGTACTCCAGCGCATCGCGGAACATGCCCTCCAGGCTGCGCCGCTGTGCATGCAGGGCGACGTGCGTGCGCACACGGGACAGCAATACCGGCACCGACAACGGCTTGGTGACGTAGTCCGCGCCGCCCACCGTGAAGCCCTGGGTCTGGGCGGGCACGTCGTCCTGGGCGCTCATGAAGATCACGGGCGTGTCGCGCAGGGCCTCGTTCGTCTTCAGTTGACGGCAGACGTCGTAGCCATCCATGCCAGGCAGCATGACGTCCAGCAGGATCAGGTCGGGCACCGCCTCGCGTGCGCGCATCAACCCCGCCTCGCCACTGTCCGCGCTCGAGACCGTGTAGCCCTCGCGTTCCAGCAGCACGGTGGCCAGCAGGCGGATCTCGGGCGTGTCGTCAATGACGAGGATGTGGGCGCCGGGACGAGGTGGGGTGCTCATGGGTGGCAGGCGTTCGGCCGGGAGGGTGGACAGGGGCTTGTCATCGTAGCGTGGTCGCCGGGTCAGCTTGGCGCCCGGGCCAGCCATGTGCGCAGCGCCTGGTCCAGCGCCTGCAACGCGGCCTCCAGCTGAGGCAGCAGCGGTCGGATCGGGTCGGTGTCGCCTTGGGCCCCCAGCAGCTCGATGCGTCGCGCCAATGCCGTGGCCGGCGTGGCGCCGAAATTCCCGAGCACGCCCCGCAGCGCATGGGCGCCGCGTTGCAGCGCCGCGGCGTCGGCCGCCTGCGCCGCCTCGCGCAGCGCGCGCAGTTGCTCCGGCCAATTGCCGCGGAAAGCCTCCGCGATGATGCGCACCACCAGGGCGTCCGCGCCATCCAGGGCGCGCTGGTAGTCGAAGGTCTCCGGGCTCGGCGCCTGCGCGGTCGGCACAATGTCGGCGGCCGAAGGCATGGTCGCGTCGGGCAGGTCACCTCCGAGCACGGCCTGCAGTTCGCGCGGGTCGATGGGTTTGCCCAGATGGCCGTCCATGCCGGCCGCCAGGCAACGCGCGCGGTCTTCCGGCAGCACGTTGGCCGTGAGCGCGATGATGCGCGTGCGCTGCCCGCCGGACCGTTCGTGTTCGCGGATGTGGCGCGTGGCTTGCAGCCCGTCCATCACCGGCATCTGCATGTCCATGAAGATCAGGTCGTAGGGTGGGTCGGCCTGGGTCGCCAGGCGCACCGCTTCTTCGCCGTTGTGCGCCACGGTGGTTGCGTGGCCCGCGTGCCGCAGCAACTGCACCATGATCTCCTGGTTGATCTCGTTGTCCTCGGCAAGCAGCACATTCAGCGTCTGCTCTGGTCCGGCGGCGACCGGGGGCGCGACCAGGGGGAAGAGGGGGGCGCTGTCGCCGTCGTTGTCATCCGCCTCATTGCCATCCTCCGCGCCCACGCCGAACAGGGCGGTGAAGTGGAAGGTGCTGCCCTGGCCGGGCGCGCTGCGCACCCCGATCTCGCCGTCCATGGCCTGAACCAGCTTGCGGCAAATCGCCAGGCCCAGGCCGGTACCGCCGTAGTGGCGGGTGATGGAGGCATCGGCCTGGGTGAAGGGCTGGAAGATGGCCTGTTGCTGGTCCGGGGCGATGCCTATGCCCTGGTCCCGCACTTCGAAATGGAGCCTGACCTGCTCGCCCCGAAGGGCGTCGGCCCGCGCGCGCACCGTGATGGTCCCGGTCTGGCTGAACTTGATGGCGTTGCCCACCAGGTTGACCAGGATCTGGCGCAGGCGACCCGGATCGCCGATCAGGGGATGGGCGACACCGTCGCCAGGCTCATACGCCAGCCGCAGTCCTTTCTCGCGTGCCTGGTTGTCCAGGCTCTTGAGCGTGCTGCGCACCAGGGCGTGGAGGCGGAAGGGGCGCGGGTCGAGCGTCAGCCGGCCCGCTTCGATCTTGGAGAAGTCCAGGATGTCGTTGATCACCGCAAGCAGGGCGTCGGCGGAGCGGCGCACCATGGTCAGGTAGCCGCGCTGCTGCGGGGTCAGGGTGGTCCCCAGCGCCAGGCCCGTCATGCCGACGATGCCGTTCATGGGGGTGCGGATCTCGTGGCTCATGACCGCGAGAAACTCGCTCTTGGCCCGGTTCGCCGCCTCGGCCGCCTGCTTGGCCTCTTGCAGCAGGGCGCGTTCGGCCTCGCGTTCGTGCACGACCTGCAGCACCAGGTCCGCCAGCGCGCCGAGGTCCATGCCCAGCGTGACCGGGTCCTGCGGCAGGTCGGGCAGCAGCCTGGCCAGGGCCTGCCGCAGCGCGGTCAGGGCGAGTTCGCGCTGCTGCAACTGCCGGTGCAGATCGGCGGAGATGCGCTGCATCACCTCGAAGGTCGGGCGGAACTCCTCCGGCACGGCCTGCACCACCTGATTGGTGATGTGCTCGAACTGTGGGCTGCCCGCCTGCAGCTTGCCGTCGAACTGCTGGAAGGACTTGAGCCAGCGGCGCAGCGAGTACCCGATCACCAGCAGTCCTCCCAGCAGGCTGGCGGCGATGAGCAGCAGCACCGTGAGCAGCAGCATCCACAGCTTGTGCGCGACGGTGTCGACGGCGAACTGCAGGCGCAGCACGCCGTAGTCCTTGCCACCCGCGGTGATCGGGCGGTTGAGGTCGTCCAGCAATTCGCCGACACGACTGCGTATCCAGGCGGGCGCGTAGGCCTCGGCGCTGATGGACGGATTGCTGCTGCGGATCACGCCGCCGCGCAGGTCGATGAAGGCGGCGGACGCGAAGGGCGAGCCGAACACGCTGCTGGCCAGGGTGCGCTGGATGGTGTCGTAGTCGCCGATGACGGCGCTCTCGGTGAGGGTCTGGGCCGTGGTCTCCACGAGGATGGCCGCGGTTTCACGCACCTGCTCCACCTCTTCCCGGAATTCGTAGTTGTAGAACAGCCAGAGCCCGCTGCCGAAGAAGAGCAGCAGGGTGCCAATGTAAAGCGCGAAGACCCGCTTGACCAGCGAGTTCGGCAGCAGGCGCATCAGCGGCGTCGGCACGGTGGTTCAGCGCAACTGGGCGGGCGCGCTCTGGTAAAAGCGGCGGTAGGCGGCATAGTCCGACGCGGTCGAGGGGACGAAGTAGGCATCCATCGGCAATCCGACCTTCTGCGCGGTCTGTTGTAGGATCTCGCGCCCGGCCGGGTCCTGGTGCATGTGGAGGAAGGCGTCGGCCACCGCCTGTGCGTCCTTGGCGGGCACCTTGCCCGACACCATCAGGGCCAGGTCGTTGAAGGGCTCCGAACTCCAGAGCACGCGGAACTTCTTGCCTTCGCGCTTGGCATAGCCTTCGATGAGCTGGGAGTTGCCGCCCGCGGCTTGCACCTTGCCAGCGAAGAGTTGGGCCAACGCCCCGTTCTGGTTGCCGCCGAAAACCACCTTGACGTCGATGCCGCTGTTGAGCAGGTGGGCATAGGGCACCTTGTAGATC
The DNA here is from genome assembly GCF_004328645.1 of Hylemonella gracilis. Classification (GTDB taxonomy): domain Bacteria; phylum Pseudomonadota; class Gammaproteobacteria; order Burkholderiales; family Burkholderiaceae_C; genus Hylemonella; species Hylemonella gracilis_B. The sequence goes on along the minus strand of NZ_CP031395.1, from coordinate 342,211 downwards.
ACGAAGGCCTCCGGGCCGGCGAAGGCCACCTCCTGCCCCTTGAGTTGTTCCAGCCGGGTGATGGGCGAGTCCTCGGGCACGACGATCTGGCCCAAGATAGGCGGGACCTGGCGCCGGCCAAAGACCTTCCAGCCCAGTTGCTCGCGCTCGGGGCTGAACAGGTGGTTGCTGAAGACGAATTCAACTTCCTGGGTCAGCACATAGGCCGTGGTGTCGGCCGAGGTGCGCGCGATCCTGAGCGTGAGCTTGACGCCGCTCTTGTCCGAGACGTACTGGACGATGGGGTTCCAGTAGGCCGCCATCAGCGGGATGTCGTACTGGTTGACCGGCGAGAAGCGGTAGCCTGCCTCGCGCGTTTGCGCCCCCGTCAGGCTCATGGACAACAAGGCCGCGAGGGCCAGCAAGGTGCGCAGCATCGGCATGGTGTCGGACCGGTCAAGGCCCCAGGACGTGGAGGGAAAACATAGCTTACTCCAGTCACCTCGCGAGACCGCGCGATGTCTCGGGGATGAAAAATTCGCGGAAACAGGCCATAGACTCGGGGATGTCCTTGTTGCTGATCCTGTTGCTGCCTTTTGTCGGAAGCGCCATGGCCGCGCTGCTGCCGACCAACGCGCGCAACCTCGAATCGCTCTGGGCCGCGGGTGTGGCCCTCGCGGTCGCCGTGCCCCTGGTCCTGCTGTACCCGCAGGTCAGCGCCGGTGTCGTGCTGAGCGAACGCCTGAGCTGGCTGCCCGGGCTGGGCGTGGACCTGGTGGTGCGGCTGGACGGCTTCGCCTGGATGTTCGCCATGCTGGTTAGCGCCATGGGCTTGCTGGTCATCGTCTATGCGCGGTATTACCTGGCGCCCGAGGACCCGGCGGCGCGTTTCTATTCACTGCTGCTGGGCTTCATGGGCGCCATGCTGGGCGTGGTGGTCTCGGGCAACCTGATTCAGCTTGTGATGTTCTGGGAGCTGACCAGCGTCTTTTCCTTCCTGCTGATTGGCTACTGGTACCACCGCAAGGACGCGCGGCGCGGCGCGCGCATGGCCTTCACGGTCACGGCCACGGGCGGCCTGGCGCTGCTGGGTGGCGTGCTGGTGCTGGGCCATATCGTGGGCAGCTATGAGCTGGAAGGGGTGCTGGCGGCAGGTGCGCAGGTGCGCGCGCATGCCCTGTACCCGGTGGTCTTGGTGCTGGTGCTGCTGGGCGCGCTGACCAAGAGCGCCCAGTTCCCTTTCCATTTCTGGCTGCCGCGTGCCATGGCCGCGCCCACGCCGGTCTCGGCCTATCTGCATTCGGCGACGATGGTGAAGGCCGGCGTCTTCCTGATGGCCCGCCTGTGGCCGGTGCTCGCAGGCACGGAGGCCTGGTTCTGGATCGTCGGCGGCGCGGGCCTGACGACACTGCTGCTCGGTGCCTATGTCGCCATGTTCCAGAACGACCTCAAGGGCTTGCTGGCGTATTCCACCATCAGCCACCTCGGGCTCATCACCTTGTTGCTGGGCCTCAACAGCGAGATGGCGGCGGTGGCGGCGGTCTTCCACATGATGAATCACGCCACTTTCAAGGCCTCGTTGTTCATGTCGGTGGGCATCATCGACCACGAAACCGGTACGCGCGACATGCGCCGCTTGGGCGGGATCTACCGCGCCATGCCCATCACGGGCACGCTGGCCATCGTGGCCTGCGCGGCCATGGCTGGCGTGCCCTTGCTCAACGGATTCCTGTCCAAGGAAATGTTTTTCTCCGAGACCGTGTTCGTGAGTGGCCAACCCTGGCTGGAAGTCGGCTTGCCGCTGGCGGCCACGGTGGCCGGCGTGTTCGCCGTCGTGTATTCCTTGCGCTTCGCGCACGCCGTGTTCTTCGGCCCGGCCACGGGTGAATGTCCGCGCCAGCCGCACGAGCCCGTGCACTGGATGCGGGTGCCGGTGGAGCTGCTGGTGCTGGCTTGCGTGGTCGTGGGTACCTTGCCGGACTGGTCCATCGCCCGCCTGCTCGACACGGCCGCGCGGCCCGTCGTCGGAGGGGTGTTGCCCGAATTCAGCCTGGCGGTCTGGCATGGCTTCAACACCCCCCTGGTCATGAGCCTGGTCGCGACGGCCGGCGGCTTGTTGGCTTATCTGGTCTTCCGGCGGGCCTTCACGCGTCGCGCCGCGCGCACGGCCCCCCTGCTGCGCCTGGATGGCCAGCGCCTGTTCGAGGGCGGGCTCGCGGCCGTCAGCGCGGGCGCGGCCGCGCTGCGCCGCTGGACGGGTTCGCCTCGTCTGCAGCCGCAACTGTCCGCGATCCTGGTCGTGGCCTTGGTGGTGACCTCGGCTTCTGCGCTGATCGTGCCCTTGACCTGGGGCGATCGCGCGCGCGTGCCGGCCTCGCCTGCCTTCGTGCTGCTCTGGATCGTGGGCGGGGCCTGCGCCCTGGGCGCGGCCTGGCAGGCCAAGTTCCACCGGCTGGCCGCGCTCATCATGCTGGGCGTCGTGGGCTTGGCCTTGTGCATCACCTTCGCCTGGTTCTCGGCGCCTGACCTCGCGCTGACGCAACTCGCGGTCGAGGTGGTGACCGTGGTGCTGTTCCTGCTTGGCCTGCGCTGGATGCCCAAGCGCGTCGAGCGGGACGACCCCCGCATCGAGCGGCGCGTGTTCTGGCGCCGGCGGCGTGACCTGGTCATCGCCCTGCTGGTGGGGCTGGGGCTGGCTGCCTTGTCTTATGCCTTGCTCACGCGCCACACCCTGCTGTCCATCGCGCCCTTCTTCATCGAGCAGGCCCTGCCCGGCGGCGGCGGCACCAATGTCGTCAATGTGATGTTGGTGGACTTTCGTGCCTTCGACACCCTGGGGGAGATCACGGTGCTTGGCATCGTGGGGCTCACTGTCTATGCCCTGCTGCGGCGCTTCCGCCCGCCGCAGGAATCCATCGAAGTACCCGCGCAGCAGCGCACCGGCGACATCGGTGCTGACCTGCGCGAATCCTCGCGTGACGACGGCGTGCCCGATTACATGGGTGTGCCGGCCGTGCTGGTGCGCTTGCTGTTGCCGGTCGCCTGGCTGTTCGCCGTCTACCTCTTCATGCGCGGGCACAACGAGCCCGGCGGCGGCTTCGTGGCCGGCCTGGTGGTGGCCATCGCCTTCCTCGCGCAGTACATGGTGGCGGGCACGCGCTGGGTTGAAACCCAGTTGCGCCTGCTGCCGCCGCGCTGGATCGCCTTCGGTCTGCTGGTGGCCTTGTGCACGGGCCTGGGTTCCCTGTGGTTCGGCCACCCCTTCCTGACCACCCACACGGCCCATCTCGCGCTGCCCTGGCTGGGCGAGATCCATGTGCCCTCGGCGGCCTTCTTCGATCTGGGCGTGTTTGCCGTGGTGGTGGGCGCCACTTTGTTGCTGTTGATCGCCATTGCGCACCAGTCGCTGCGCGCGCACCGGCAGATTGAAACACCCCCGAGGCGCTGCGCGCCTCCCCCTCGAGGGGGGCGCTCCCAGTGGCCTGGCGGAGCCAGCGCCACGGGAGCCCTGGCATGAAGGCCGTCCACTCGGCTTGGGGCGGGGGCACTGACATGGAAGTCGTGATCTCCATCGTCATCGGCATCCTGGCCGGCTCCGGCGTCTGGTTGCTGCTGCGCCCGCGTACTTTCCAGGTGCTGATCGGCCTGTCCCTGCTGTCCTATGCCATCAACCTGTTCATCTTCAGCGTGGGCAGTCTGGCCATCGACAGGGAGCCCATCGTGCTGCCCGGCCTGGCCCCCACGCTGGACAACTACACCGACCCGTTGCCGCAGTCCCTGGTTCTGACCGCCATCGTGATCGGCTTCGCGACCACGGCCCTGTTTCTCGTCGTGCTGCTGGCCCTGCGTGGCCTGTCCGGCGGTGACCACGTGGACGGTCGGGAGGAGCGGCCATGACGGGCGCGCTGTCTCTGGGTGCACCGTTGATCGTCGCACCGGTGCTGCTGCCCCTGGCCACGGCCGCGCTCATGCTGCTGCTGGGCGAAGGCCGCCGTCGGCTCAAGGCCGTGGTCAACCTGGCCTCGACCCTGGCCGGTCTGCTGCTGGCCGTGTACCTCATGCAGGCGGTGCATGCGCAGGACTTGCCACAAGCCTTTTGCGTCTACCTGCCAGGCAACTGGCCCGTGCCCTTCGGCATCGTGCTGGTGCTGGACCGGCTGTCGGCCCTGTTGCTGGTGCTCACCGGCTGCATCGGCCTGGCCTCTCTGCTTTACGCGCTGGCGCGCTGGCACCAGGCCGGCGTGTACTTCCATGTGCTGTTCCAGCTCCAGCTCATGGGCTTGTACGGCGCCTTCCTGACGGCCGACTTGTTCAACCTTTTCGTGTTCTTCGAGGTGCTGCTCGCGGCCAGCTACGGCCTGTTGCTGCACGGTGGCGGGACGCAGCGTGTGCGAGCCGGCCTGCACTACATCGCGGTCAACCTCGTGGCCTCGCTGCTGTTCCTGATCGGCGTGGCCGTGTTGTATGGCGTGACCGGCACGCTCAACATGGCCGACATCGCGGCCAAGTTGCCGCTCGTGGCCGAGGCCGACCGCGGCCTGCTGCACGCGGGCGCGGCCATCCTGGCCGTGGCCTTTCTGTCCAAGGCGGCGCTCTGGCCGCTGAATTTCTGGCTGCCGGGGGCTTACGGTGCGGCCAGCGCGCCGGTGGCCGCGCTCTTCGCCATCCTGACCAAGGTGGGGGTGTATGCCGTGCTGCGCCTGTGGACCTTGTGCTTCCCGGCCGAGGTGGGTGGTGGCGCGCCCTTTGGTGGCGCGGCCCTGGTCTGGGGCGGCGCCGCCACGTTGGCCTTCGGCGCCGTGGGCATGCTGGCCTCGCAACAGCTGGGGCGCTTCGCCGCCTACAGCGTGATCGCCTCCTCGGGCACGCTGATCGCCGCCTTCGGTTTTGGCGCACCCGCGCTGGCGGGCGGCGCGCTGTACTACCTAGCCAGCTCCACGCTGGCGGGGGCCGCGCTCTTCCTGCTGGTGGAGCTGCTGGAGCGCGCGCGCCAGGTCGAACTTGGCCCGGACGCGATCGACGATGGCCAGGACACCTTGCCCGCCTTCATCGCGTCGGAACCCCTGCCCGGCGTCAACCTCGACGACGACGAGGAAGTGCTGATCGGTCGCGCCATCCCGGCCGCCCTGGCTTTCCTGGGCTTGACCTTCGCGGTCTGCGCCCTGGTGGTCAGCGGTTTGCCGCCGCTGTCGGGCTTCGTGGCCAAGCTGGCCATGCTCACGGCCCTGCTGGACCTGCACCGCCCCGCGGCCTGGGTGCTGTTCGCCTTGCTGCTGCTATCCGGCCTGATGGCGGCCACCGCGCTGCTGCGCATCGGCATGCGCCATTTCTGGACCGCCGAGGCCCGGCCATCGCCGCGTCTGCGCGTGGCCGAGACCCTGCCCATCGGCCTGCTGCTCGCCGGTGGCCTGAGCCTGGTGCTGCAGGCTGGGCAGGCCCTGGATTACATGCGCAAGACCGCCGCGACCCTGCACGCGCCCGGCCAGTACATCGCGGCCGTGATGTCGGCGCGCCCGGTGCCGCCCGTGCCTCTGGCCGCGTCACAGGAGGTCCGGCCATGAAGCGCTGGCTTCCCGCCCCCTTGCTCTCAGTCGGTTTGCTGGCCTTGTGGCTGATGCTGAACCGCAGCCTGAGCCCCGGCAACCTGCTGCTGGGCGTGGTGGTGGCGGTTGTGCTGCCCGTGCTGGCCGCGCCCCTGCGCCCCCCCGGACCTGTGGTGCGTCGTCCCCTGCGGCTGCTCCTTCTGGTGCTGCGCGTCGGTGGCGACGTGGTGCTGTCGGGGATCGAGGTCGTGCGCGGGGTGCTGCGCGCGCGCCGCGCGCCCCCGGCCAGCCGCTTCGTCGTGGTGCCGCTGGACCTGCGCAATGACCACGCCCTGGCCGCCCTGGCCATGATCACTGCCGTGATCCCCGGCACGGTGTGGTGCGAACTGGCCCCGGACCGCAGCCGCCTGCTGCTGCATGTGTTTGACCTGCCCGGTGACGAGGCCGTCTTCATCGACCATTACAAGACCCGCTACGAGCGGCCCTTGCTGGAGATCCTGCCATGACCGCCATGAGTCCTTTGCTGACCCACGCCATCGCAGTGACCCTTGTGCTCTATGTCCTGGCCATGGGCCTGGGCCTGCTGCGCCTGTTGCGCGGCCCCAGCGCCCAGGACCGGGTGCTGGCGCTTGATTTCATCTACGTCGTGGGCATGCTGGTCATGCTCGTGCTGGCCATCCGCTACGACAGCAGCATGTACTTCGAGGGTGCCTTCCTGATGGTGCTGTTCGGCTTCGTGGGGTCGCTGGCGCTGGCCAAGTTCCTGTTGCGTGGGGAGGTGATCGAATGACGCCCTGGAGCGATTACGTGGTGACCGGTCTGCTGCTGCTCAGCGGCGTGGTGGTGCTGGCCGCCGGCTTGGGATTGTGGCGTCTGCCGGACTTCTTCACGCGCATGCATGCGCCCGCGCTGGCCTCCACGCTGGCGGCCTGGATCGTGACGCTGGCGTCCATCGTCCATTTCTCGGCGCGCGCGGGAGAGCTGTCGCTGCATGTCTGGTTGATCATCATCATCCTGTCCATTACCGCGCCCGTGACCACCATTGTGCTGGCGCGTGCCGCGCTGTTCCGCCGCCGTCGCGCGGGGGACGCCTTGCCGCCGCCCCTGGCCAAGAACCAGGACGCCGGACAGCCCGGTCGATAGACGACGGGCCTCCGCGGGCGCCGGAAAAGTCGGTTATCGTCGGCTTTGCCCCTTACCCATCTGGAATTGCTCCTTTTTTGAGAGCGCGCGCATGCCCCACGACGTCAGCCTGATCGCTACCATCGCCTTCGGTTTTGGCATCGCCATGGTGCTGGGCCTCCTGGCCACCAAGCTCAACATGCCGCCGCTGGTGGGCTACCTGGTCGCGGGCATCGTGGTCGGGCCGAATTCCCCGGGTTTCGTGGCCGACGTGGGCCTGGCTGGCCAGCTGGCCGAGATCGGCGTGATGCTGCTGATGTTCGGCGTGGGCCTGCACTTTTCCCTGCAGGACCTGATGGCCGTGCGCCGGATCGCGGTGCCGGGTGCCATCGTGCAGATCGCGGTGGCCACGACCCTGGGCATGGCGGTCTCCTGGTTCTGGGACTGGGGCCTGGGCGGTTCCCTGGTCTTCGGCCTCTGTCTCTCCGTGGCCAGCACGGTGGTGCTGCTGCGCGCGCTGGAAGCCAAGAACCTGCTCAAGTCGGTCAACGGTCAGATCGCCGTGGGCTGGCTGGTGGTCGAGGACCTGGTGATGGTGCTGGTCCTGGTGCTGATGCCCGCCGTGGCCGAGGTGCTCGCGCCGCCGTCCCCGGGTGCGGTCCACACTTTTTCCATGGGAGACATCGGGACGACGGTGGGCATCACCCTGGCCAAGGTGACGGCCTTTGTGGTGCTGATGCTGGTGGTGGGGCGGCGCGTGCTGCCGCGCCTGCTCTGGTGGGTGGCGCGCACGGGATCGCGCGAGCTGTTCACCCTCAGCGTGGTCGCGGTGGCCGTGGGCGTGGCTTTTGGCGCGGCCAGGCTGTTCGATGTGTCCTTCGCGCTCGGTGCCTTCTTCGCCGGCATGATGATGCGCGAGTCCGAGTTCAGCCACCGCGCGGCCGACGAGTCGTTGCCCCTGCGCGACGCTTTTGCCGTGCTCTTCTTCGTCTCGGTCGGCATGCTGTTCGACCCGGCCGTCATCATTCAGCAGCCGCTCAAGCTGCTGGCCGTGGTGACCATCATCCTCGTCGGCAAGACGGTGGCCGCCGTGGCCATCGTGCTGCTGTTCCGCTACCCCTTCAACACGGCGCTGACCGTGGGCGCGAGCCTGGCGCAGATCGGCGAGTTCTCCTTCATCCTGGCCGGCATGGGCGTGGCCCTGCACATGATGCCGGCGGAAGGGCAGAGCCTGGTGCTGGCTGGGGCCCTGATCTCGATCGCGCTCAATGCCTCCCTGTTCGCCGCGGTCGATCCGATCCGACGCTGGCTGCTGGCGCGCTCGGAATTCGCGCGCCGCCTCGAATTGCGTGACGATCCGCTGTCCGAACTGCCCATGAGCACCGACCCCCGCCTGCTGACCAAGCAGGTGGTGCTGGTCGGCTACGGTCGGGTGGGGCGCCGAATCGCGCGCAGCCTGAGCGAAAACCACATCCCCTACGTGGTGGCCGAGCAGAACCGCGAACTCGTGGATGCCTTGCGCAAGAAGGGTGTGCCCGCGGTCAGTGGCGACGCGCAGACGCCGGAGGTGCTGATCCAGGCCCATGTGACGCGCGCGGCCATGTTGGTCATCGCCATTCCCGACACCGTGAACGTGCGCCAGATGGTCGAGATCGCGCGCCAGCTCAATCCCGAGATCCAGATCGTGCTGCGCACGCACAACGACGAAGAAGCCGAGCTGCTCCAGAAGGAAACCCAGGGCACCGTGTTCCAGGGCGAGCACGAACTCGCGCGCGGCATGACGGACCACGTGCTCAAGCAACTGCTGCCCGGACACGCGCGCGGGCATTGACCGGCCTGGCGTGTCGTTCCCGCTCTGATTGCTCGCCGTGTGCGGGCTTCGGCCTCAGACGCCGCGCGCGCGTTCCGCCTGGAAGCGCGCGGTGAATGCGGCGAAGGTCCCCGCATCCAGCGCCTCGCGCACCTCGCGCATCAGGTTGAGGTAGTAGTGCAGGTTGTGGATGGTGGCCAGCATGGGGCCCAACATTTCGCCGCAGCGGTCCAGGTGGTGCAGGTAGGCGCGTGAGAAGCCTTGCCACCCGTGGTTCGGGCCGCCGCCTTGCTCCCAACTGATGCCGGCGCCGCCCGCGCAGGCGTAGCAGGTACAGCTCGGGTCCAGGGGCTGGTGGTCGGCCTTGTGGCGCGCGTTGCGCAGTTTCAAGTCACCGTAACGCGTGAAGATGGTGCCGTTGCGCGCGTTGCGCGTGGGCATCACGCAGTCGAACATGTCCACGCCGTTGGCCACGCCGTTGACCAGGTCCTCCGGCGTGCCCACGCCCATCAGGTAGCGCGGCTTGTGGGCCGGCAGGCGATGGGGCGTGTGCGCCATGATGCGGTTCATCTCGTCCTTGGGCTCGCCCACGCTCACGCCGCCGACGGCGTAGCCCGGGAAATCCATCTCCACCAAGGCTTCCAGCGACTCCTGCCGCAGGTGCTCGAACATGCCGCCCTGCACGATGCCGAAGAGGGCGTTGGGGTTCTCCAGCCGCGCGAACTCGGCTTGTGAACGTCTGGCCCAGCGCTGCGACAGTTCCATGGACACGCGGGCTTCGGCCTCGGTGGTGATGTGGCCGCTGTCCTTGTCACCCTGCCCCTTTTCACCTTGCCAGTAGGGCGTGCACTCGTCGAGCTGCATCACGATGTCGGAATTCAGCGTGGTCTGGATCTGCATCGAGACCTCAGGCGACATGAAGAGCTTGTCGCCGTTGACGGGTGACGCAAAGTGCACGCCTTGCTCGGTGATCTTGCGCATCGCGCCGAGTGACCAGACCTGGAAGCCGCCGCTGTCGGTCAGGATGGGTTTGTTCCACTGCTCGAAGCCGTGCAGGCCGCCGAAGCTCTGCATCACGTCCAGGCCCGGGCGCATCCAGAGGTGGAAGGTGTTGCCCAGGATGATCTGCGCGCCCATGTCGTGCAGGCTGCGCGGCAGCACGCCCTTGACCGTGCCATAGGTGCCGACGGGCATGAAGATGGGCGTCTCGACGACGCCGTGGTTGAGGGTCAGACGGCCCCGGCGGGCAAGGCCTTCGGTGCGCAGCAGTTCGAAACGGAGCATGGAATGGCGGAAACAGTCGGCGGCTGGCCAGAGGTCAGCGGCTGAAATTGGGGGTGTTGGACGCGGACGGGGCACCGGTGGGCACCTCGATGCCCTGGTCCGGGCATTCCGCCTTGCGCGCCGCGCCGATGGGGCAACCGCTGGGCGGCCCCAGCTTGTCGAAGATGGCGCGCAGACCCGTGGGTTTCTCGCCCTGGGCAGAGCCATCGGCACCGGTCGCGGCCGTGTTGTCGTCCGGTGTGGCTTCGATGATCACGACACCTTGGTTGGTGCCCTTGAGCATGGCGTTGCGCCGCTCCATCAGAGATTGCGCGTGCGCCGGCGCGAAGGTCAACATCAGCAGCGCGGCGGCCAGCAGGGCGGGGAGGGCAGGGGCCCGGGAACGGAGGTGAGGCATGCCCGAGATTGTCCCCGAAGCGGCTCGGCCGTCCGCGGGGGCGGGTTTTTGCCTCGCGCCGCGCTCTTGTTCCTCAAGAGACGTCGGCGCGCGGGATGCGAGCGGCAGGCCTCAGGCCTTGACCTTGAGCGAACCGGGGTAGGTCAGGGAGCTCGAATCGGCAGAGACCGAGAACACCACGCTGGTCGCGGCCGTCTGCTGCATCAGGGACTGGTAGAGCGAAATCACGCCATCGGGCGTCTTGGACGACTTGGCGGCTTGCGAAATCGCGGCGCTTTGCTGGATCTGCGTCGAGATCTGCATCGCGTCGCTGGCCTGGGTGGCGATGCGGTTGGCGAGGCTGGGGTCGCTGGTGTCGGCTTTCAGCACGGCCTGTACCGCGGCCTTGTCCTTGTCGTTGCCCTTGACTTCAACTTCACCCTTGCTGTTCACCGAGAACTGGACGGGCTCGGACAGCTTGGCCAGCGCCTTGGTCAGGGCCGCGCGCAGATCGGCCGCCAACGACACCTGGGCGGATTCCAGGTTGCGGGCGATGGTCGCCGTCTTGAACATGCCGGCCGCGCGATCGATCGAGGCCTGCGAAATCGTCTCGTCGCTGCTGGTGCTGGTCGTCGAGCCGGTCGTGTTGCCCGCGCTGGCGATGTTGCCCGCCACGGCAGGCGTCAGCAAACCTTGGGACGCCAGGTAACCCAGCAGCGTATTGTTGACACCTGAGATCATCGGAAAACCCCTGAAACAGAACAAATCTGGAACAGGATTCTTGCGGGCCTGTGCTGGCGCTAAACCGCGTGCTGAGGCCGTTTTCCCCTTCAACTGAAGGCTTAGACCGTGGCCGGTGCGTGCTAGGTCGGATGCTTCCACGCCGGCTGGCCCGACCGAGCCCCGCCTTGGGGCGGGCCGCCGGTCGGTGGCCTTATTTCCGGGACAGGCGGGCGATGTCGGCCGCCAGCTCTTCCTGACCCTTCTGGGACTTGAACTGTTGCCAGGCAGCCTGTTCATTGTTCATGCTGGTCCTGATGGCGGTTTTGGCCGCGAGCTCGGTGGCATTCGGGTCCAGGCCGACCAGCACGTACAGCGTGCCATCGGGGCCTTGCAGGCTGCGCACGATGCGTGTGCCCTGCAGGCTCTGGCTGGTGATCTGCTTGGTGACCGCGGTGTTCACGCGGTCCACCGTCTCGCTGCCGCCGGCCCCCGTGGTTTCGGCGTACTGCTTGATCAGGTTCTCCACCTCGACCCGCATCTGCTGCGCCAGTTGGACGCGCGCGGCGGTGGCGGCCATCTGCTTCATGAAGTCCAGGCCGGCTTCCGACCGGGTGGCCGAGCCGACCGCCGCGACGGCCAGGCCGTCGACCGGTTGATCGCAGATCCAGCCCGGCGCGGGCTGGCTGGAGTTGGGGAAGACGCATTCCGCCACCTTGGTGGGCGCGGAACATGCGCCGACGAGCAGGACACCCGCCAGGGCGGCGATACGTTGGAGGAAACGGTGTGACATACAAAGCTCCTTGTTGAAAAAACGATGGCTCCCGTGCGGGCGGGCCTGAGGTGACAGCGCATTTATTCCCGGGTGATGCGGTAGCTGACCCGGCCACTTCCGGTCGTGAGCCCCTGGAAGGAGAAGGACAGGTAGTCCTGATCCCCGCCGCGCCCATGCTCGAGCCGGGCCCGTTCGTAGGCGCGGTCGAAGGTGATTTCGCTCATCACCGCGCCGCGTTCCGTGTCCCACAGAAAGAGCTTGCTGTTGGTGATGGCCGCGACGTAGCGCCAGCCGGAGAGGAAGAGGCAATCCAGCACCTTGCTGCCGCCCTGTTCCTCGCGTGTGCGGTCTGTCACCGGGGCCGAGACGAAGGTGGCGACTTCCTTGTCCGCGCCCAGGTCGAGCACATGCACGGTGGAGCCATAGCTGCGCTGCGGGCGTCCGCCCAGCAGCTGCGTCTTACGGATGTAGCCACCCACCGCCACCATCTTGCCGTCGGACGAGGGCTGCGCGCAGGTGATTTCTTCGCTGAGCCAATCGCCATCGGCGAGCTTGACCCGCTTCAGCGCCGGATGGCTGGGCATCAGGGGCTCGGGCCGGGGCTCGGCGCGGTAATCGGGGCTGGCCGTCGGCACGGGCTGCAGCCTCACGCTGAACAGCCGGGGGTTGGTGTAGTCCTGCACCTGCAGGCCGAGCGACTGTGCCGTGGCGTCCACCGCGCGCTGGATGGCGTTGCTGACCGCCGCGCCCTCGGTCAACCCGTCCGAGGGCGGCAGGCCCTTGACCCCCATGGGTGGCGAGGCGGCCGCGCGCACCTGCGCGTCCTCGCCCACGTAGCGGATGTCCGACAGCGCCGTGGCGCTGTACAGGCCGGCGACGCCGCGGGTCACGCCGGTGTCGAGGTAGACCCGGTAGATGCCATCGAGGGCGTACTTCGAGGCATTGGCCACGAATTCCTCGGCCGTGATCAGCGCGCCCGGGTCTTGCAGTCGGCCCCAGCCTTTCTTCAGCTTCTCGGCTTGTTCGCGGTCCAGCACCGTCAGGCCGTTGTCGCCCAGAAGCTGTTCCAGCCGGGTTTGCGCGATGCGCGCGTGAGCCGTTGGCAGCGTGGTCGGTGCGTACACCAGCACGGCCACCTTGCGCGCGGGGGCGGCGGCCAGCGCGGATGCTGGCCGCCAGGCCCCGAGCATCGTCGCCAGGGTCAGCAGCAAGGCGACGCCTGCGCGCTTCATGGGGCGATCTCCGGGTTCAGGAACTTGCCGAAGCGGTCTTGCCAGCGCCGCACCACATTGAGCGCCAGCACGTCCAGGGTCATCTCCGGCGAGACCGGGTTCCAGCCCGTCAGGCCCTGGAAGCGGTCGCTGTAGACCGGCTTGCCGCCGTCCCAGAGCAGGGTCCAGAGCAGGCCTTCGAACTGGTATTCACGCGCGGGCTTGCCGTCGGGGGCCCGGTCCTGGCGGCTGTTCAGTTTCCCGGAAGCCAGCATCACCAGCATGGGGCGATCCGTGCCGCCTGGGGTGCCGAGTTTTTCCGGGAGGTTGCCTTGGAGCAAGGCCTGCGTCTGCGCGGCGGGCAGGGCCGCGCGGCGGGTTTGCAGGTCCGCGCCCAGGGCACGGAACACATTGCCCACTTCGTCGCAGGCCTTGGGCCAGGGTGTGGCGGTGGCGGTCTGCGCCTTCTGCAGGCACAGCAGTTCCAGCGGACGGCCTTCGAAGTACTGGCGCCAGCGTGCGGTTTCCAGATCCGTCGCCGAGCAGTTCAGGTGGTCGGCGCGCTGACGCGCGAGGGCGCTGCGGTCCATCAGCTGCCGCGACGACAGTGCCAGCTGGTAATAGGTCTTGGCGCCGCAGCGGTTGGCGCGCAGCTCTTCGGCTTCGGCCAGCTTGATGTAGAGATCGCCGGGTGCGAACAGCGGCGGCAGGCCCTGGGCGTGCTGCTGCAGCAACTGGCGGTAGATGCCGATGGCGGCCAGGCGCAGGCGGGCCTTGGCCGCTTCGTCGGGCAGGTCTTCGGCCTTGAGCAACTGTTCGTCGGCCTGCGCGAGGCGCTGGCGCGCGTGCTCCACCTCGCGCGCGGTGGCGCCCAGGGCCTGGTCCAGCCGGCGCAGCTGCTGGGTGTAATAAGCGGGCGAGCTGGCCTCCGGGATCAGCGCCAGCGTGATGCGCGGCAGTCCGTCCTGCGCCGCTTCCAGCGCGATCTGCCGCGTCGCCAGGACCAGGCTGTCGTCCTGCGCGGTCGCCAGCTGGGCGTTGAATTGAGCGAAGAGCTGACGCGCCAGCGCGGTTCTCTTTTTCTCTTCCAGGATCTGGCGGGCGATGCGCACGCGCACCCAGACCTGGCAGCTTGCGGCGTCTTCCCAGGTCTCCATGGTCTCAACGCTTTCCAGCGTGGCCTGGGTGGAGGTCTCGGTCAGCGTGCGCAGGGTGGACTCGGTCAGCACCGCGCCACCGCTCTGGCGTTGCGACTGTTCCATCGACAGCGAATTGCGCACCTCGACCTGGATCAGGCTGGACAGGCTGCGCAAGGCGTTCTGCCGGGCGGAGTCCAGGCGCTCGGCCAGCGGGCCACGGCTCTGGCTGGACACGCCCGCCGCGTGGAAGTACGCGCCCGAAATCGCGTCGGGGCTGCTCACCCAGCCGGGTTGCGGGCCGTTGCCGGGGCAAGTGGCGGCCCACGCCAGGGGGGCCGCGCCGAAGAAAAACAGGGCCGTCGCCGTCAACCGTGCCAGCATGGGACGGCCCCTTGAAACCTTCACGCTCGACATGGGCTGCGAGCGATGTGGCATCAGAAGCGGACCGTGGTGCCGAAGAGGATGCCGGTGGTGTCGGACGGGTCTTCGGAACGCTGGTACACGCTCAGGTCAAAGCTGGCCGACTCGGAGATGAAGTAGGAGAACCCGCCCTTGAGCGTGAGGGTGGAACTGCTGCTGCTGTCGGTGTTGCCCGTGGTCCAGGTGGTTGTTTCCGAGGTGCCCAGAGCGGCTTCGACGAAGGGCACGAACTCGCCGGTTCGTCCGACTTGGAAGTAATAACGCGCGCCGACGTCGTAGCCGTTGGTCACTTGTTCCGAATACGGTGCGTGCTGCCAGGTGTAGAACCGGCTGTAGCCCAGCTTGAGCACCATCTGGGGAGTCAGATAAAAGCCGTAGCTGGCCCAGATGACGGTTCGGTCATTGTTGTCGGTGCTGCTGATGTCTCCCGACATGCTGACTTCGCTGCGCTTGTCCTGCGCCAGGGCGCTGGTGGCGAGGCTCAGCGCGGCGACGCTCGCCAGAACGCAATGAACCAGCGGGCGGCTGAAAGCAGGGCGGTAACGCATGGGTGAAGACTCCTCAAGGCATGTGTGACAGGGTTGATCGGTCCGGTGCTCGGGTGACTCCGGGCTTGGCGTGCATTCTGGAAGCGTGGTCGTGAAAGCAACATCCCGAATTCATGTGATGCCGCTCAGTGGCCGTCGGTGGGTATAAATGCGGCTTGATCCACCCTTCTGCCCCAACTTCCCTTTCGTCCATGCTGTCCGTGCTGGTGGTCGAGGACGACCCGGAGACCCGCGCCTTCTTCGCCCGTTGCATCCAGGACACGCCTGGCTTGTCGCTGGCCGGTTCGGTCGCGACCATGGCCGCCGCGCTGGCCTGGCTGGACGCGACCGAGGGGGTGCTGGACGTGCTGCTGGTGGACCTGGGCCTGCCCGATGGCTCCGGCCTGAACGTCATGCGTCATGCCTTCGCCCGTTTCCCCGCAGTGGACATGCTGGTGATTTCGATGTTCGGCGACGAGGACAGCGTGCTCGACAGCATCGAGGCCGGCGCGGTGGGCTACATCCACAAGGACGAGCGACCCGAGAACATCGCGCAGACCATCCTGCAGATCCGCGCGGGCGCTTCGCCCATCTCGCCCATGGTCGCGCGGCGCGTGTTGCGGCGTTACCGCACGCTGGCCGAAGCGGCGCCGCCTGCGCCACCCGTCCTGCCCGTGGCGCAGGTACCTTCCCTGTCGGCGCGCGAGCAGGCGGTGCTGGAGCTGATCGCGCGCGGGTTTTCCTACGCCGAGATCGCGCGCCTGCAGGAGATCAGCGTCCATACCGTGCAGACGCACATCAAGAACCTTTATCAGAAGCTGGCCGTGCATTCGCGCAGTGAAGCGGTGTTCGAAGCCACGCGCATGGGCTTGCTGAAATCGTTCTGAACATCGCCATGCCGTCCTCCTCCCTGCCGATGCCCACGCCAAGCCACTGCTGGCGTGGTTGGCGCGCCTGTTGCCTTGCGCTCGGGGTGGTGGTCGCCGGCTTCCTGGACGCGGGCGCGACTGGCGTACCGGCTGGTGCTGGCGTGGCGGATGCCGTGGGTACGACGACGGGCGTGCAGGAACTCAGCGCGGCGCGCGCCGTCGTCCGTGTGATGGGGCAGGAGCCGGTGGTGCTCGGCCCGGTCACGCTGCCCTACCACTGGGACCGCGCGCATGTGGGCCATTCCGGGCAGGCCGAATTCGAATTGCGCTTTGACGCCCCTGGGCACGAGCTCGCGCAAGGAGAGCCTTACGGCATCTACTTTCCGCGCATCGGCAACACGGCCGAAGTCTGGCTCAACGGCACCCTGCTGGAGCGCCTGGGCGACCTGGACCGGCCGAACACGGCCGACTATGCCAAGGGCCCGCAGTACGTCACCGTGCCGCCGCAGTTGATCACCGGCGCAGACAACCGCCTCATCATCCGCCTGCACGCCGACAAGGGGCGGCGCGGCGGCCTGGCGCGGCCGCTGCTGGGGCCGCAGGCCGAGGTGCGCCCCCTCTATGACGCCACCTACGGCATGCGCGTCGAGATGTCCGTCATCATCGCCGTGTTCAGCCTGCTGGTGGGTAGCCTGGCCCTGGCCTTGTGGATCACGCAGCCCGAGGGTGGGCCGGCCCGGGGCCAGGTCGGGCCGCAGTCCAACGCGCTGTACCTGGCGGCTTTTCTGGCCGAATACTGCTGGGCCCTGCGCGTGGGCGACGTGATGATCCATCGACCGCCCTTGCCCTGGCCGATCTGGAACGTGGTGGTGACGGCGGCCTTCGCGGGCTGGATCGCCGGGGTGGGCTGGTTCTGCCATTGCGTGGCGGGGTGGCACCAGCGTCCCTCGGCGCGCTGGGTCAAGCTGGGGCTGGTGGCGCTGGTGGCTTCCTCGGTGCTCGCTGCGGCCATGGCACAGCTGCGTGGCAACCCGGTCTGGCTGACGGTCTGGCTGGGCATGGCCAATCTGGTCTTCGTGGCCTACGCGCTGTTGTATCTCTGGCGCGCGCTGCTGCACCCGCAAGACCGCACGCGACTCGTCGTGGGGCTGATCGGCACGCTCAACGTGGTCATGGGCGTGCGTGATTGGATGGCCATCCGCCTGGTGGCGGGCAGCCTGGAGGTCAACACCTGGATCCGTTATTCCTCCGTGCTGTTCGGCCTGGCCCTGCTCGTCATCATGATCCAGCGCTTTCGCGCCGCCAGTCAGCATGCGCGTGAACTGACGCAGCAGTTGAGCGAGCGCGTGGCCGCGCGCGAGCAGGAACTGGCCCTCAGTTACGCCAAGCTCGAGACGCTGGCGCGCGACCAAGCCCGACAGCAGGAGCGGGGACGCATCCTCAAGGACATGCACGACGGCGTGGGCGTGCACTTGAGCACCGCCATCCGCCAGCTCCGCTCGGGTGCCGCCAGCAGCGAGGAACTGCTGCGCACGCTGACGGACTCGCTGGACCAGCTCAAGCTCTCCATCGACGCCATGCAGGTCGAGCCCAGTGACGTGGGGGCCATGCTGGCGGGGTTGCGTTATCGGCTGGAGCCTCGCCTGCGTGCCGGTGGCATCACGTTGCACTGGACGGTGGATGAGCTGCCGCCGCTGGCGCGCCTGGACGTCGGCGACGCCCGCAACCTGCAGTTCCTGCTGTTTGGCGTCATCTCCAATGTGCTGCAGCACGCGCAGGCCAGCCACCTCAGCGTGTCGGCCCAGCGGGACCACGGCCCCGAGGGCGCGGCCCTGCACATCGTGATCGAGGACGACGGACAGGGTTTCGAACCCGCGCTCACGCCGGGCAAGGGCCTGCAAGCCATGCATGAACGTGCCGCTGCCCTGATGGCCCGGCTGGAACTCATCAGCTCCAGCCAGGGCACCCGGGTCGAGCTGATGCTGCCGATCGACGTGGCCAGGCCACCTGCTGCCCCCAACGCGCCTGCGCGTGGCTGAAGCGCGGCACGGGCGGCGCATGCGTCGCCGGTGGCCCCTAGGCCGGCGCGGGCATGCCGGCCAGGTTCTGGACGAGAATCCGGTTTTTGCGCGTCCTCATTCCCATAACAAAGGAGACACAGAACATGAACCGCGTCGAGCGCCACGCCTGCTTTGGTGGCCGTCAGGAAGTCTGGAAGCACCCGTCCGCCGCCCTGGGCTGCGACATGAGATTCGGCGTTTACCTGCCGCCCGCCGCCGTGGCCGGCGAGCGCTGCCCCGTGCTGTACTGGCTGGCCGGCCTGACCTGCAATGAACAGACCTTCATCACCAAGGCTGGCGCGCAGGAACACGCGGCGCGCCATGGCCTCATCCTGGTCGCGCCCGACACCAGCCCGCGTGGCGCGGGTGTGCCCAATGTGGACAGCTACGATCTGGGCGAGGGCGCGGGCTTCTACGTGAATGCCACGCAGGCGCCTTG
Organism: Hylemonella gracilis; assembly: GCF_004328645.1. Taxonomy (GTDB): domain Bacteria; phylum Pseudomonadota; class Gammaproteobacteria; order Burkholderiales; family Burkholderiaceae_C; genus Hylemonella; species Hylemonella gracilis_B. The sequence continues at coordinate 323,937 of NZ_CP031395.1, read as the reverse complement.
GTCCCAGCACTACCGCATGCAGGACTACGTGGCCCAGGAATTGCCCGCGCTGGTGGAGCAGCAATTCCCCACGACCGAGGCGCGTGGCATTTTCGGTCACAGCATGGGCGGCCATGGCGCGCTCATCACCGCGCTGCGCAACCCGGACCGCTACCGCAGCGTCTCGGCCTTCGCCCCCGTGGTCGCGCCCAGCCAGGTGCCCTGGGGCAGCAAGGCTTTCGCCGCCTACCTGGGCGAGGACCGTGCCGCCTGGAAGGCGTGGGACGCCGTGGAACTGATCGCCGGCGCGAGTGAACGCCTGCCCATCCTGGTGGACCAGGGCGACAGCGATGAATTCCTGAGCAAGCAGTTGCGTCCCGAGCTGCTGGAACAGGCCTGCGCTGCGGCCGGCCACTCCTTGACTCTGCGCCGCCATCCGGGCTACGACCACAGCTATTACTTCATCGCCAGCTTCATAGGCGACCATCTGGCGCACCACGCGGCTTCGTTGAGCTGAGCACGGCCGCCCGGGCCGCGGGCGTGACAGGGATGCTCTAGCGGGTACCAGGCCGGACGACATATGATGGGGATGAGTCGGAGTTTCCGGGCACGGCGTCCTGCCGTCGCCCGTCGTCTTGAATCAGGGCCTCTTGATGCACGATCCCGATGACCCCCGCCCGCCTGCCAGCGACGCAGGCGCGGCCGCCGCCATGCCGTTGCGGCTGCTGCTGCGTTTCGCCGACGCGGCCTACGAGCGGCGCTTCGTCAAGCACTACGTCGCCTTTTATTTCCGTTACGCGCAGGCCAGCCTGGTGCTGGGCGCGGTGCTCATCGTGGGCGACTATCTGGTGGACCACATCGCCTACGGCGGCGTGGAATCCAATCTGCTGCGTCTGACGGTGGCCTTGCCGGTGCTGTTGGCCGGCCTGGGGTATTCGTTGCTGCCCGATGCGCGCCGGCACTGGCAGCCGGCGATGAGCGGCTTCATCATCACGGTGGCCTTCAGCCTCTTCGTGACGTTGACGCGCATCGACGACGAAGGCGGTGCCGGCCTGCGCAGCTGGGTCGGCGTGCTCAACTTCACCTTCCTGCAGTTCTATTGTTTCGTGATCCTGGGGGTGCAATTCCGCTACGCCCTGGCCTCGGGGCTGGTCATCCTGGCCGCCTTCGAGTACGCGCTGTGGTCACACGCCGGCCTGACGCTGCCGCAGGCGGTCTACTGGTCCTACCATGTGATCACGCTCTTCATCCTCGCGGCCGGCATCGGCTGGTGGCGCGAGTACCTGCTGCGCAAGGAGTACGTGGCGCGCGCCAGCCTGGACGATTCCCGCGCCGCGGCCGAGCAGCGGGCGCTGCGGCTCGCGCATTACGATGAAGTCACGGGCCTGCCCAACCGTCGCCTCTTCGCCGAACTGGCCGTGCCGGTGATCGAACGCGCGCGGCGTGGCGGCACGGGCTGCACCGTGCTGCACGTCGAGATCGACCGCCTCGCCGGCATCCATCATGTCTACGGGCGTGGCGCGGGCGACGCGGCCCTGTCCGACATCACCCAGCGCATCCGCCTGTGCATCCGCAGCGGTGATCTGGCCGCAGCTGGCACGGCGGGTGAGGAGCCAGGCGTGGTGGCGCGACTGGGCGATAGCGCGTTTTCGATCCTGCTGGCCGACCTCGACAGCCAGGAGCGCGCCTCCCTCGTCGCGCAGCGCCTGCTGACTGCGGTGGCCCAGCCCGTGGTCGTGGACGCGCAACCTCTGGTGCTGTCGGCCAGCATCGGCATCGCGCTGTTTCCTGGTGATTCCCCGGACCTCACGGGCCTGATGCAATGTGCCGCGCAGGCGGCGCGGACCGCCGCGGAGGCCGGTGGGGGCCAGCACATGTTCTTCGACGCAGCGCTCAACGCCCGAGCCCGCGAGCGTGTGCTGCTCGAAACCGAGCTGCGCCAGGCCATCCAGACCGGGCAACTCTGCCTGCACTACCAACCCAAGGTGAATGTGCGCAGCGGCCGCATCGTCGGTGCCGAGGCCCTGGTGCGCTGGGCGCACCCGCAGCGCGGCATGATCCCGCCGGGGCATTTCATCCCCCTGGCCGAGGAAAGCGGCCTGATCGCCCCGTTGACGGACTGGGTGCTGAACGCTGCCTGCGACAGTCTGCGCCGCTGGGCGGACGCGGGCCTTCCCGAGCTGCCGCTGTCCGTCAACCTGCCGGCGTCCAGTCTGGCCGACGCGCGCCTGCTCGACCAGCTGGAGGCACTGATGCAGCGCTACGGCTTGCGCCCGTCCAGCTTGACGCTGGAGCTGACCGAGACCATGCTGATGCGCGACATCGGCGCCGCCATCGGCGTGCTCGAACGGCTGCGCGCCCAGGGTTACGGCCTGGCGCTCGACGACTTCGGCACCGGCTATTCCTCGCTCAACTACCTCAAGCGCCTGCCGGTGAACGAGCTGAAGATCGACCGCGCCTTCGTCATCGACGTGGCGCGCGGCGGCCGTGACGGCGCGCTGGCCGCGGCCGTCATCACCCTGGGCCGGGAACTGGGCCTGCAGGTCGTTGCCGAGGGGGTGGAGACCGAGGAACAGTCGGAGTTTCTGAGTGGCCGGGGCTGCGTGTTGCAGCAGGGTTACCTGCACTCCCGGCCGGTGCCCCAGGGCGAGTTCGAGGCCTTGCTGAGGGCGGGGGCTGTGTGAACCCCCGTGCAAGTCTTCACGCGCTCGTCTTTTGCGTCGTCTGCGCAGGCGCCTGAACAGGCAGCAGCCGGCCTTGCAGCAGCGCCACCCCCGTGCGGATGGCGAGGCCAAGGACCACCACGTTGGCGGCGATGAAGAGCAGTGGCGCGAGCGCGCCGAAGATCGGGTCGCTGCCCCGCTCCGTGTAGCGCATGACGCTCGTTGCGAGGGCCGTCACGCCGAAGGTGTAGGCCCAGTAGCCGGGCGTGAACGGTTGCCGGACCCAGGGCAGCAGGCGCAGCGCCAGCAGGGCCTGCACCAATGCATATCCCAGCAGCATGCGCGCCAGCAAATCCGGCGGGCCGCTGGTGACGGCGGCATAGGCCAGCAAAGCCACGGCCGGCGGCGCCATCTGGATGCCCAGGGTGGGGCGCAGCGCGGACGGCAGTTCCTCGGCGGTCAGCAGGCGGCTGATGATGAGGGACTCCAGCACCAGCCAGGCCAGCACCCCAGCGCCGAAGAAGAGTTGCCCCAGTTCCGGCCAGCCCAGCGCGCTCATGGCGATGGCGGAGACCAGGTTGGCGGCCACGGTCGGCAGGTAGAGCACCGGCGTGGTCGCGCTCACGCTGCGGCCACCGCGCCAGAGCCCGCCGTGGCGCCAGACGCCGAAGGCCAGCGCGCCCAGGCCACCGGCCGTGCACAGCAGCAGCGCCACGGCGTGGCAGTAGGGCAGCGCGGCCATGCCGATCAGCATCGTCGTGACCGGGATCAGCGCGACGAAGCAGCACTGGATGGGGTGCGCGATCTCGGCGCGTGCGGCCTCGCGCTGGTGCCGCCATTTCAGCCCGTACAGCACGATCAGGCTCAGCCACACCAGGCCGGCCAGCAGCATCACGGCCTCGCCGATCCACGGCGGCAGGCCCCAGTGCCGGGCGGCCACGCGCCAGCCCGTGCCCAGGCCGGCCAGGCCCAGAACCATGCTGAAGAAAGAGGCGGGAACGGGGGGCAGACGGGTGTGCAAGTGGAACTCCCTCAAGGTGAAAGTGGCGCGGGCTCTTCCGCGTCGGTGGGCAGTGTAGGCGCGGAGGACGAGGACGGCATGGCCATTGCGGTGTCGTCCAGCAAGGCCCGCAGCCGGGCCTGATCCTGCAGGCTGATGGGGTTGAACACCATCAGGCCCAGGTCCGGCCGCCCTTCGACGGCGAAGCTTGAATACTCCAGCGCCAGGGTACCGGCCTGCGGATGCCGCAGGCGCTTGGTGCCTCCGCCCTGGGCATGCACGTCGTGGGCTTGCCACAGGGCCGCGAAGTCGGGGCTGCCTTGCGCGAGTTCGTCCACCAGGGCCTGCACCTCGGCGGCGGCCCAGGTGGCGCGCGCGGCGTCGGCGCGGAAGGCCGCCACCACGTAGCGGGCCACGCTGTCCCAGTCGACTTGCTTGGCCCGTGTGGCCGGGTCCAGGAAGATGCGGCGCAGGATGCTGCGTTGTCCCGGCGGCAGGGCGCCATAGCCGAACACCCGATCGGCCGCGCGGTTCCAGGCCACCAGATCCCAGGTCAGCGTCTTGATGTAGGCCGGGCTCCAGGGCAGGGCGTCCAGCAGACGCTGCAGCCGGGGTGACACCGCGTCCGCCTGCGCTGCGTCCGGCAGCTGTGGCCGGGTCGGCGTCCGCCCCAGCCCAAGCAGGAACAGGTGTTCGCGCTCGCCCTCGGTCAGCATCAGCGCGCGGGCGATGCGGTCCAGCGCCTCGCCCGAAGGCGGGCCGCCGCGCCCCTGCTCCAGGCAGGTGTACCAGGTCTGGCTGATGTGGGCGAGCTGGGCCACTTCCTCCCGGCGCAGGCCGGGCGTGCGCCGGCGCTGCCCGGCAAAGCCGAAGGCGGCCGGGTCCAGCCGCGTGCGCCGGTTGCGCAGGTAGTTGCCCAGGGCGTTGTCGTTGCGGTCGGTCATGCGCCTATCCTGTCAGTCTTCATACTACGATAACGTCCCGACTTTACCCCCATGGCCCGAACGCGGACAGTGCACCCTGTTTTCTTCAACAGGAGCGAAAGATGCGTATTTTTGTGACGGGTGCGAGCGGTTTCGTGGGCTCGGCCGTGGTGCGGGAACTGCTGGGCGCGGGCCACCGCGTGCTGGGCCTGGTGCGGTCTGACGAGGGCGCTGCGGCGCTGAAGGCCCAGGGGGCCGAGCCTTTGCGTGGTACCTTGGAGGAGCTGGACGCCCTGCGCTCAGGCGCGGCGGCGGCCGACGGTGTGATCCACACCGCTTTCAACCATGACTTTTCCCGCTTCGCCGACAACTGCGCGTTGGACCGGCGCGCCATCGAGACCCTGGGCGAAACCTTGCAGGGCTCGGGCCGGCCCCTGGTCGTGACGTCCGGCCTGGCCCATCTGGCCCGCGGCCGACTGGCCGCCGAGACTGATCTGCCGCCCGTGGACCCGCAGGCCTTCCCTCGCGTGTCCGAGGCCACGGCCATGGGCTTCCTGAGCCTGGGCGTGCGCGCCATGGTCGTGCGCCTGGCGCCCACCACGCACGGCGCGGGTGACCATGGTTTTGTTCCGTACCTCATCCGCTTTGCGCGCGAAGCCGGCTTCGCTGCCTACGTGGGCGAAGGCCAGAACCGCTGGTCCGCCGTGCATCGCCTGGATGCCGCCGCCCTGTTCCGGCTCGCCGTCGAAGGCGGTGAAGCCGGGGCGCGCTACCACGCCGTGGCGGAAGAAGGCTTGCCCTTCAAGCAGATCGCCGAAGCCATCGGGCAGGGTCTGGGCCTGCCGGTGCGTTGCCTCACGCGCGAGGAAGCGCCCACGCACTTCAAATGGCTGGCCGGCTTCGCGGCCATGGACATGTCGGCGTCGAGCGCCTGGACGCGGGGGCAGCTGGGGTGGGCGCCGACGGGGGCGGGGTTGATGGGGGATTTGGCGGGGGCGGATTACTTCAAGGCCTGAGGGCGGTCAACAGGCATGCGCACGCCTGCCTAAGCAGCGTCGCGTGGTGAGGGTGCGCCTCGAACAACCGTCGGTGAGAAGCCGAACCGCTTTTTAAATCGCGCCGAGAAGCGTGAGGCTGATTCGTAGCCGACCTGATAGGCGATGTCCGAAATCGCGTGATCGGTGACTTGCAAGAGCGTCAAGGCGGTGGTCATCCGGACATCGATCAGGATGCTGTTGAAAGACTGCCCCAGAGTCGCGAGTCGGCGTCGAAAGGTTGCTTCGCTCATTGCAAGGGCCTGAGCCAGATCCTTGGAGACCCAGGCTTGCTCCGGTGCGGCGCTGATCAAGCGCCGGATTTTTGCTTGCAAATCGGAAGGGGGTTCTGGATTCAATATCCATCCGGAGTGAGCCAGCCAAGACAGCAACTCTTGCATGCGATGCTCGGCAACCACCTGGGGCAAGAGATCGGGCGAAGTGATGGCCAGGCAGGCACGCTCGAATGACTGCAGGAACTCGCACCCCAATTCCTTGAACACGGCGATGTCTTTCAGTTTCGAGTGATGCGGGAAAGCGCGCGCCATCGTGGAAATGATCGGGGCCGCGCAAACGATCCAGGTGGACTCAAACTGTCCTCGTTCGGTCTCGTTCTGGACATCACAGGTCGTGCCCGGTGCGATGGCCACGGCATCGCCTGGCGACAGGACCACGGTCTTGCCTCCAGCCTTGACGGTTTTTCGGCCCCGCCGCAGCAGAATAAGAGAGGGGTGATCGGTGACGAAGGTGTGAACGAGAAGATCGTTCTGCTGAAGAACCGATGCCGTCAAACCGATGTCCTGCCTCGACCAGACTTTCCGTTGGATTCGAGTTGACTCATTCATGCGGGGGCTTCAATGGGGGGGCGGACGATCAATGTGCGTGCTGCAGGGATTTTGATCGGGACGGCACATCAATTGCTCGAATCGGCACAGCGGGTTCAGAAGTCTGCATCTACGCTAGGTCCGACCTTTCAACAACGAAGTCGGAGAAGACTGGATGATTCTTTATACCTCCCCGCTCGCCTGCTCTTGCGCAGCGCACATGATATTGATCGAGCTTGGCCTTCCTCATGAAATCAAGTTCGTTGATATCTACGCGCAACCGCACGCCTTGGTGGACGATGGACAGATCTACGCGAGTGTGAATCCCAAGAATGCCGTCCCCGCGCTGAGGCTCGACTCAGGTGAATTGCTGACGGAGATCGGGGTCATCCTGCAATACATCGCCAACTTGAAGCCGGACGCCGGGCTGCAGCCGAAAGCAGGCAGCTTGGCACATTACCGGGTGATGGAGTGGTTGAGCTACGTGGGCTCCGATGTGCACAAAACGATCGGTCCCCTGTTCCATCCGCACATGCCGGAGACTGCGAAAGAGATCCACAGGCAAAACCTCAAGCGCAGATTGACTTACGTCGATGAACAGTTGGCGCATCGGTCGTATCTGACCGGCGAGACCTTCACCGTGGCGGATGCCTACCTGTTCGTGATGATCGGATGGGAGCCCTATTTCAAGTTCGATCTGTCACCGTACTCCAACCTTGCTGGTTTTCATGCGCGGATTGCGTCAAGGTCATCATTTGCGCAAATGCTCGAGAGCATTGCATCGGTACTTGAGCGCATGAAACTTCCGGTATTTCCCAGTATGAAGTCTTCCTGAAACCTTGGTGCCGCACCGCATGGTGACGTATGCGCGGTCATTCTGTTCGTTCCAACACCATTGCGTCCCCATAACTGAAAAACCGATACCGCTGCGCGATCGCATGCCGGTACAGCGCCATGATGTGCTCGTAACCCGCGAACGCGCTGACCAGCATCATCAGGGTGGATTTGGGCAGGTGGAAGTTGGTGATCAGCAGGTCCGCCACTTCGAAGTCAAAGCCGGGGGTGATGAAGATCTCGGTGTCGCCGCTGGTCTGTCCTGTTTTTGCCCAGGATTCCAGCGTGCGGATGGTGGTGGTGCCCACGGCGACGATGCGGCCGCCGCGGGCCTTGGTCTCTGCGATGGCTTGCTGCGTGGCGGCGGGCACCTCGTACCACTCGCGGTGCATGCGGTGTTCGGCCAGGTTCTCGGTCTTGACGGGTGAGAAGGTGCCGGCGCCCACGTGCAGGGTGACGTTGGCGCGCCGCACGCCGCGCGCGTCGAGCGCGCCCAGCACGCCATCGTCGAAATGCAGGGCGGCGGTGGGCGCGGCAGCGGCGCCGGGTTTGGCGGCGAAGACGGTCTGGTAACGTGCCAGGTCTTCGGCGCTGTCGCCGTGGTCTAACTCGTCACCCCGGTCGAGGTGACGTTCGATGTACGGTGGCAGCGGCACATGACCGTGCCGCTCCATCATCCGGTGGGGCTCGTCGCTGAAGCGCAGGCGGAACAGTTGCCCGTCTTCGTCGGGCCAGCGGCCCAACAGTGTGGCGGTGTAGCCGCCCGTCATCTGCAGGACGGTGCCCGCGGCTGGCTTCTTGCTGACCTTCATGTGGGCCACGACCTCGTGGCCCGTCAGCACGCGCTCGATCAGCAATTCCAGCTTGCCGCCGACGGGTGAGCTGGTGCCTCGGGGGGGAGCCGGTTTATGGCCAAACAAGCGGGCCTTGACTACCTTGGTGTCGTTGAAGACCAGCAGGTCGCCGGGCTGCAGCAACGCGGGCAGTTCACGGAAGATGCGGTCCACCGGTTGCGCGCTGGGCCGGCTGTCGCGGCCATCGAGCAGACGCGAGGCGCTGCGCTCGGGCGCGGGGTGCTGGGCGATGAGTTCAGGGGGCAGAGCGAAGTCGAAATCGCTCAGGGTGTGGACGCGGGCCGGGGCGGTAGGCCGGGGCGCGCCGGAGGCGGCGGAATGTGGCATGGGCTTGAGGGCCGGACGGGCCCGTTCCAAGTTGATCAAGAGGCCCCGATTGTCTCATCCGCTCCCGCGCGCAAGTCTCCCTCCGTGGCCGTTCACGCCACTCAAGCCGCTCGCGCGAGGGCGCTGGGCGCGGCGAGATTGGCCGCGTCCGCGCGGTTCGTCGGTGCCTCGGCCGTGCCGCCCGTCACGCGCGCCAGCAGGGCGGCCGGGTCCAGCAACTGGATCAGCAGGTTGCCGCCGTTGGCGCGGATGAAGTGGCTCATGAGCTGCTGCTCCGCGCCGAAGGGTGAAGGCATGAGCTGCTCGTCACCGAACTCGGGCACGGCGTGCAGGCCATCGACCAGCAGGCCGGCCGTGTGCATGCCGTGGCGCACGATGATGATCTGGCTGTTGTCGTCCAGCGTGCCGCGCCGCTCGTGCAGCAGCCAGGCCAGGTCGAACACCCAGACGAAGTGGCCGATTCGGTCATTGCCTTGCGGTGCCAGCATGCCGATGCGGCCTTGGTATTTCTGGCCTTGCGTGGCCCGGCTTGGCGCGCCCGAACCCGCAGCCGAACCCGCGGCGGGGCCACCGTTGCCCATGCGCGCCGACAGCGCGCTGGCGGGCAGGGCCTCCAGCACGTGCACGGCGGGCAGGGCCAGCAGGTCGCCGCCGCAGTGGAAGGTGGCGTAGGTCTTGCGCTGGCGGCCGTCGCCGCCGTAGCCGCTTTCCTCGATGGCCTGGTCAAGGCGTTGCGTGCGCTCGTTGCGCTGCACGGCGCCCAGGGGCTGCAAGACCACGGAGAGTACGTCTTCCTCGTACCCGTCGCTGACCTTGAACTCGCGGTAGCCCTGGCCGGCGGCGCAACCCATGACGGCGTAGTGCCCGTCATGCTCGACGATGCGCGAGACGCTGCTGCCCTTGGGCAGCTCGCGCAGCAGCGCCAGCATGGACGCGTCTTGCAGGTGCGTGCCTACCGGGTGCGTGGCGTCGGTGCTGGCGATGATGCGTCCGGCGCGGTTGGTGAAGTAGCCCGTGCCCTGGCGCTGGGCCAGGCCGCTGCGCAACATGGCTTCGAACTCGGTGGCGGCGTCGAAGACGATGCCGATACCGCCGACGACCTCACCCCCGGGCGCGCGCACGGCCGCGTGGTAAATGTAGGTGGGCTTGCCGCCATAAAAGGGCGTGGGCTCGAAGGCGCTGACGTGGTAGGCCTGGTCATCGGCCAGGCCGCGCACGCGCGCCAGCGTGGCCGCGTCGATGGCCTCGTCGCCCGCCTGCGCCGTCTCGCCGCTGCGGCGCGAGCGCGCGATCACGGTGCCGCTGCGGTCGTAGACAAAGAGCTGGGTATAGACCGTGTACAGGCCGTGGATGTAGCCGAGGATGTCCTGCAGCTTGCGCGCTTCCTCCGGCGCGACCACGGGCTCGGCCAGCGCGGTGCGCAGCTCGGCCGTCAGAGCCCACCAGCGGCAGTCGTCGGCGCGTTCGTAGAGGTTGCGGTCCAGCAGGTCCACCAGCAGTTGGGAAAGGAACTCACCGTCCTGCTGCTTGGTTTCGAGCACGGTTTCGTAGAGGTCGCTGATGGACTGCGAGAACAGGGCGTTGCTGCGCGAGCCGGTCTCGCTGATCTGGTCGAGGATGGTCTTGAGCTTTTCCTTCTGCTCGCCGCCGTTGGCATCGGATCGGCGCCGCTTCGGCGCGCCGTCGTCCACGAAGATGTCTTGCTGGTCGGCGGTGATGACCTGGCCGTTCCAGACCACGCGGCGGATCGTTTCGGTGGCGGTGATGATTTCGTGCAGCGGCGGGCTGAAGTTGCGCGCGTGCTGCAGCAGGCCGGCGGCCTGCGCCGGGGCCAGCGACGACAAGGTGCTGCGCGTGCCGCCCGAGAAAGCCAGGTCCACCGGAATCATCAGTTGCCCGCGCCAACCCGTCGGGCCCATATAGCCCTGGTAACCCTCGGCATGGAAGGTGCGGATCAGGTATTCACGGCCCTCGTGGATCTGCAGCTGCGGCGTGCCATCGAGGTTGACGGGCACGGTGGTGCCGGGGCCGATCCAGTGCTCGTCCGCGCTGGCGATCACGCGGGCCTCGCCATCGAGCAGCAGCATGTTGGAGCGGCCTTCCGGATCGCGGTGCGAGCGGAAGATGCCGCGCATCTCGTTCTCGAAGTCGAAGCACAGGCACAGCAGGCCGACCACGGCGTCCGTGTCAGGGTGGTGCATGCGGCGTGAATAAATGAGGGCCTGCGCCTTGCCGGGGCGCAGGTCGCTGGCGCGGAAGGTCTCGACGAAATTGTCGCTGTCCAGGGTTTGGGCGATCAGTGCGTCGCTGCTGCCTTCGACGGGCGACTCCGGGTCCAGCTGCACCAGCACATTGCCTTGCAGGTCGAGCAGCATGATCTCGTCGTAGACCGTGTACTTGCTGCGGTAAGCGAAGAGGCGCGCGCGGATGGCGTCGATGGCATCCTCGTCGGGGCCCTGCGTGGCCTGCTGGGCCGACGCGACGAAGGCGCAGAGCTCGCGGTCGGTCGCGAGAAAACCCACGTCGGCGGTGCGTTCGTAGAGGTTGCGCACCATGATGTCGATCACGTAATGCGCCTTGGCGCCAATGGCGGCCAGCACATTGGCCACTTTCTCGCCGGCCAGGCTGTCCACCAGTTCCTGCTCGAGCCGGCCGAAACCCGCGCGCGTGGCGGCCATGATGGGCAGGATGGTCTGCGCCTCGCGCGGGCAGTTCATCTTGGCGGAGGACTCGATCATGCGCCACATCTGGTTGAGCTCGCGCAGCGATTGCTCACAGCGCGCCACGTCACGCATATAGGGCAGGTACGTATCCGTTTGCAGCTTTGTCTTCTTTTTGTCCATCTTGATTTCTTCACTGGTTCGTTCCCTCCCTGCGGCAGGAAACGCTTCTAGTTGTGGAGTCTGCGCGTGGGGCTGGGCCCCACGCTGGGCACTACGCAAGAGCTGTGCCGGTTACATATCGAGACCCGTACCGCGACCCGTGGCCACGTCCATGCCGGACCGGTGGGTCTGGGCCACAATGCCGTCCATGCCCGCCGTACGCGAACATGTCGACAAGATGCAGGTCCGACAGGACAAGGCCGACAAGCCGCTGAGCGCGCCGCAGAAGGCCATGCGCCGCCTGGGCCTGGACAGCGACATGGACCTGGCCCTGCACCTGCCTTTGCGCTACGAGGACGAGACGCGGCTGATGGCCATCGCCGAGTTGCGCGACGGGGACCTGGCCCAGATCGAGGGCGTGGTGCGTGAGAACCGGGTTGAGGTGCGCGCGCGTCGTCAGTTGATCGTGCGCATCGAGGACGCCGCCGGGCACACGCTGTTGCTGCGCTTTCTGAACTTTTACCCTTCTCAACAGAAGTTGTTGGCCGTGGGCCAGCGCGTGCGGGTGCGGGGTGAAGTGCGCGGGGGTTTTTTGGGGCGCGAGATGGTGCACCCTGAATGCAAGGCCGTGCAGGCCGGCGCGCCGCTGGCCCAGGCGCTGACACCCGTGTACCCGACCACGGCCGGCCTGCCGCAGGCCTATCTGCGCAAGGCCGTGGGCCGTGCGCTGGACAAACTGGTGCTGGATGAAACTCTGCCGCCGCAGGCCCTGCAATCCTGGCCTGGTGGGGCACGGGTGCTCGCTGACTGGTCCTTGCACGCCGCGCTGGACTACCTGCATCACCCCGGCCCCGAAGTTTCGCTGGCCGCCTTGCAGGACCGCAGCCACCCGGCCTGGTTGCGTCTGAAAGCCGAGGAGTTGCTGGCCCAGCAGCTGTCGCAGCTGCAGGCGCGGCAGGCGCAGGCTCAGCGGCGCGCGCCGGCCCTCGCCTTGGGGCGGCCCGGCGGCGAGACCGAGGGGCTTCATGAAAAACTGCTGGCCGTGCTGCCCTTCGCGCTCACGGCGGCGCAGCGCCGCGTGAGCGAGGAAATCGCGCAAGACCTGGCCCGGCCCTCGCCCATGCACCGGCTCTTGCAGGGCGACGTGGGCAGCGGCAAGACCGTGGTGGCCGCGCTGGCCGCCGCCGTGTGCATCGATGCCGGCTACCAGTGCGTGCTGATGGCGCCCACCGAAATCCTGGCCAGCCAGCACGTCAAGAAACTGGTGGACTGGCTGGCGCCGCTGGGCGTGCGGGTGGCCTGGCTCGCGGGTGGGCAGAAGACCCGGGAGCGGCGCGAGACGCTGGAAGCGATCGACAGCGGCCAGGCCCAGCTCATCGTCGGCACGCACGCGGTGATCCAGGACAAGGTGCATTTCCACCGGCTGGGCCTGGCCATCGTGGACGAGCAGCATCGCTTCGGCGTGGCGCAGAGACTGGCCCTGCGCGAGAAGGTGATGGAAGGCAGCGACCCGCGCAGCGGCGCAGCGTGGGGGCCCGTTGAACCGCATATGCTGATGATGACGGCCACGCCCATTCCGCGCACCCTGGCCATGAGCTATTACGCTGACCTCGACGTGTCCACGCTGGACGAACTGCCGCCGGGGCGCAGCCCCATCGTGACCCGCGTGATCTCGGAGCAGCGGCGCCCGGAACTGATCGACCGCATCCGCGCCCAACTGGCCGACGGACGGCAGGTCTACTGGGTCTGTCCCTTGATCGAGGAAAGCGAGGCGGTGGACCTGACGAATGCCACGGCCACGCACGCCGAGCTGACCGCGGCCTTGAATCATGGCGCCCATGCTGCGCCGCGTGGCGGCGAATGCAGTATCCAGGTCGGCCTGCTGCATTCGCGCCTGCCGGCCGCCGAGAAGCAGGCCGTGATGGCCGAGTTCGTGGCCGGGCGCATGGGCCTGCTGGTCAGCACCACGGTGATCGAGGTGGGCGTGGACGTGCCCAATGCGACCTTGATGGTGATCGAGCACGCGGAGCGCTTTGGCCTGTCGCAACTGCACCAGCTGCGCGGGCGGGTGGGGCGCGGGGCGCAAGCCTCGGCCTGCGTGCTGTTGTACTCGACCGGGGACGCGCCGCGCCTGGGCCAGACCGCGCGCGAGCGCCTCAAGGCCATGGCCGAGACCAACGACGGATTCGAGATCGCGCGGCGTGACCTGGAAATCCGCGGTCCGGGAGAATTCCTGGGCGCGCGCCAGTCCGGCGCGGCCCTGCTGCGCTTTGCCGACCTCGCCACCGACGGCGAGGTGCTGGACTGGGCGCGGCAGACCGCCGCGCTGATGCTGGCGCAGCATCCGGCCCTGGCCGAGCGCCACGTGGCGCGCTGGCTGGGCGGGCGGGTGGACTACCTGAAGGCCTGAGCCGGGCGCAGGCACGGCGTGCGGGGCTGTGCGCAGCCCTTTTGACCCAGGGGCAAAAAGATACCTGAGCGCGGCGAGCTGATTTAGACTTGGCGCGCGCCGCCGTGCCCGGTCCGTCGCCCGGAGCGGCCACGGATTTTTCCCCGCCCTTTGCCCTCATGAGCGCCGATCCCTTCCATCCCCTCGCCTCGGGTGACACCGCCCTCTTCTACCGTGCCGCCATTGGTGTGCGGGGGCAGGGCTACCACCTGCCGCGCTTTCTGCGTTTCGACGAGACGGGGCAGGCGGGCCTGAGCTGGAATTGGGCGGCCAGCCTGTTCACCTTCAACTGGCTGGTCTACCGCAAGATGTGGGGCTGGGCGCTGGCCTACGTGGGCTCGCTGGCCACCGCGGGGCTGCTGGTGTTCGGCGTGGGCAAGCTGGTGTTCGATTATTCGAGTGCGCTGGCCTGGATGCTGGGCCTGTGGTTCGTCTCGGTGGCCTACATCGTCCCCGGTCTGTACGCCAACGTCTGGCTCTACGGCCACTACAACGACAAGATTTCCAATGTGCTGCGCAAGAGCTCCGGCGTGGTCGACACCGTCAGCCAGTTGACCGCCGTCGCGCCTGGTCCGCATCGGCTGGGGCGGCAACTGCTGGCGAATCTGCTGGTGCTGGGGGCCTTGCTGGCGCCGGTGCTGGCCATGCAAGATTGGCAGCGTCTGGGTGGCAATGCCTGGGCCAAGCTGGCTTCGGCCGTGAGCCGGGAGGCACCGCGGCAAGAAGCCGCCACGCCGCTGGCCCTCCCGCAGCCCGCGCCCACGGCGACCCAAAGCGCTTCCGGCCGGGTGGCGAGCACGGGCGCCATATCGCCCTCCAACGCCTCTGGCACCCCCGGTGCCGTGGCCGCAGGCGTGATCACGCAAGCAGCCGCGGCCACCTTGCCGAACGCCCCCACGCCAGCGGCCCATGCCAGCAAACCGGTGGACGATGCCGCCACCCGACCCGTCGTGGCCTTCGAACCGGCCTTCGACGCCACGGCCCGTTCGGGCCGGTCCGGTGCGGATCTGGTGCCCGTGACGTCCTTCGCGGCCAACCCCGTCGCCGCCGCGCCCTTGAACGCGCCCCTGCCGGCCCCCTTCTCGCCGCCGGGCGCGGCTTCCGGTTCGGCCGCGTCGCCTGCGGACCTGGTGCCCTTGCAGGCCGTGACCGTGCCGTCCTCGCGTTCTCAACCGCCGGCGGCCACGCCGACGGCGCCCCGCGCCCGGCAAGTGGCCCAGGCGGACACGTCGGGCGCGACGGCGGGCAAGCGCGCTGGCAACGTGGCGAGCGGGGTGGTCACCCAGCCTGCCGTGGCGCCCGCGCCGCCGACCGCCTCTTCCTCAGCACCCCGGCGTGTGGCGTCTGCCCCGTCGGCCCCGCTTGCCGAGGGCGACAAACCGCAGCCATCGGCGCGCCTGCGCGCGGCGTCCCAGGCGGCGCAGGCCAAGCGCGTGACCCAATCGCAGGGGGGCGTGGCGTCCGCCAGCATGGTGCCGCAAGCGGACGCCGCCTCGCCCTTGCCTGTGTCGGCGGCCTCCGCCGCATCCCCGTCGACCCGATCCGTCGGGGCGACAGCCTGGGTGGTGCAGGCCGGCGTGTTCCGGCAGGCGGACAACGCGCACCGCGTGCTGGCGCAACTGCAGGCCATGGGCCTTGAGGCCTCGCTTGAAAACTTTCCGAACAACCGGGGCGAGTCCCTGTTGCGTGTCGTGGCCGGGCCCTACACGCAGCAGGCGCAGGCCCAGCAGGCGGCTCAGCGCATCCAGGCGCGCAGCTTGCCCGCGATGGTGATGCGCGAGGCGCGCTGATCGAATCTGAAGGAAGAGGGGCTGAGATGCGTATCTGCTTGCGAATGAGGATGGGGGCACTGGTGTCGGCGCTGCTGGGGGCCATGGCCCTGGCGGGCGCGCAAACCCTGCCCGCGCGCAACGTGCTGCTGGAACTGCGCCAGATCGACGCGGCCGCCGCTGGCTACAGCGTGAGCACCCAACCCGCCGTGCCCTTGCAGCCCGCCCAGCAGGTGCAGGTGCGCAATGGGGACGTGACCCGCGTGGGACAGACCTCGGCCCAGCCGCAGACCTGGATCAAGGAAGTGCAGGCCGAGGGCCAGAACAATGGCGCCGGGGTCAAGCAGGAATTGATCTGGTTCCAGAGTGGCCAGACGCTGCAGATGCGTCCGGTCTGGACCGGCGGCCGCCAGGCCGAGGTCGAAGTGCAGTGGCTGGGTGAGAACGTGAGCCAGCAGCCCGGCAAGGAGTTGCCCGCGCAGCAAACCGGCCAATTGCGCACCACCGTGCTGGCGCCGCTGGGCCAGTGGGTGACCCTGGCCAAAAGCGGCACGGAGCCGCAGCGTGGGGTCTACCGCAGCGACGCGGCCGGCCAGGCACCCCGCCTGCTGCAACTGCGCGTGACTGTGTTGCCCTGAACCCGCGCGCGGTCCGCGCCAGGGCGCCACGCCTTGTTACGAATATGGTCGGGCCATGTTGATAGTATCGGTCTATTGGATGGATGGAATGGCTAGATCATGACCCTGACCGAACTCAAATACATCGTGGCGGTGGCCCGGGAGAAACACTTCGGTCGCGCGGCCGAGGCCTGCTTCGTGTCCCAACCTACCCTGTCGGTGGCGGTCAAGAAGATCGAGGAGGAGCTGGACGTCAAGCTTTTCGAGCGCAGCGCCAACGAAGTCACGGTCACGCCCCTGGGCGAAGACATCGTGCGCCAGGCGCAGTCTGTGCTGGAGCAGGCTGCCAACATCAAGGAGATCGCCAAGCGCGGCAAGGACCCGCTGGCCGGCCCCCTGCGCATGGGGGTGATTTACACCATCGGCCCATACCTCTTGCCCGATCTGGTGCGGCAGAACATTCGCCTCTCGCCGCAGATGCCCCTGGTGCTGCAGGAGAACTTCACCGGCAAGCTGCTGGAAATGTTGCGCACGGGCGAGATCGACTGCGCCATCCTGGCCGAGCCGTTTCCGGACACCGGCCTGGCCGTCGCGCCCTTGTACGACGAGCCTTTCTTCGCGGCCGTGCCCGTGGGCCATCCGCTGGCCCAACGCAAGCGTGTCACGACGCAGGAGCTCAAGTCCGAAACCATGCTGCTGCTGGGCACGGGGCATTGCTTCCGCGACCACGTGCTGGAGGTCTGTCCTGAGTTCGCCCGTTTCTCCAGCAACACCGAAGGCATACAGAAGAGCTTCGAAGGCTCCTCGCTGGAGACCATCAAGCACATGGTGGCCGCTGGCATGGGCGTGACTCTGGTGCCACGTCTGTCGGTGCCCGAGGGCGCGCTGGAGGACGGCCAGGCCAAGAGCCGGATCGGGGCCGACGAAAGCCTGATCCGCTACCTGCCCTTCGATGGGGATTCGCCCCTGCGCCGCGTCGTGCTGGTCTGGCGTCGCAGCTTCACGCGCTACGGCGCCATCGCCGCCTTGCGCAACGCCATTTACGCCTGCGCGCTGCCGGGCGTCATCCGCCTGTCGGATCTGCGCCAGGTCGAGGCCCAGGCGGCCTGATCCGCGGCCCCGATTCCCCGATTCATTCTTCACCGACGACAAGGAGTTCACGCATGGCCAAGACCACGGCACCCGCCATCAACATCGGCATCAGCGAACAGGACCGCGCGGCCATCGCCGAGGGCCTGTCCCGGTTGCTGGCCGATACCTACACCCTGTACCTGACCACGCACAACTTTCACTGGAACGTGACGGGGCCGATGTTCAACACCCTGCACACCATGTTCATGACGCAGTACACCGAGCTGTGGAACGCGGTGGACCCGGTGGCCGAGCGCATCCGCTCGCTGGGCCACGCGGCGCCGGGCTCCTACGCCCAGTTCGGCAAGCTGGCCTCCGTGCCCGACGTGCCGGCCACGCCACCCAAGGCGATGGAGATGGTGCGCATCCTGGTCGAAGGCCACGAAGCTGTGGCGCGCACGGCGCGTGCCATCTTCCCCCTGGCCGAGAAGGCCAACGACGAGCCCACGGCCGATCTGCTGACGCAGCGCCTGACCGTGCATGAGCAGAGCGCCTGGATGCTCCGCTCCCTCTTGGAAGACTGATAAACCTACTGCGCGATCCCATCTCGCGCCTGCGCTTCTCGCCGTACGTACAGTACGGCTGCGATGCTCGACGCAAGCTGGGACCGCTCGCTACGGTTTCTCAGCCTTCCAATTCCTGAAATGTCCTCATCCGCCACGCCACCCATCCAGCCCTCGCGCTGGACTCTTTACCTCGACCTCATCCGCTGGAATCGTCCGGCGGGTTGGCTGTTGTTGCTCTGGCCCTCGCTGTCGGCGTTGTGGGCGGCGGCGGGGGGCTGGCCGGGCTGGCATTTGCTGGCGGTGTTCGTGCTGGGCACCATCCTCATGCGCAGTGCGGGCTGTTGCGTGAACGATGTGGCCGACCGTGATTTCGACCGGCACGTCAAGCGCACTGCGCAACGCCCGGTGACCAGCGGCAAAGTGTCGGTGAAGGAAGCGCTGGCCTTGGGCGCGGTGCTGGCCCTGCTGGCCTTTGGCCTGGTGCTGACGACCAACCTGGCCACCATCGCCTGGTCTTTCGCGGCGCTGGCCGTGACCTTGATCTATCCCTACGCCAAGCGCTACGTGGCCATGCCGCAGGCCGTGCTGGGCGTGGCCTTCAGCTTCGGCATTCCCATGGCCTTTGTCGCCGTGCAAGGCGGCGATTTGCTCGGCTTCTCCGCTGTTCTGGGTGCGGTGCCGCCCTTGGCCTGGGCGCTGCTGCTCGGAAATCTGTTCTGGGTGCTGGCCTACGACACCGAATACGCCATGGTCGATCGCGATGACGACCTGAAGATCGGCATGAAGACCTCGGCCATCACGCTGGGCCGTTTCGACGTGGTGGCGATCACGGCCTTTTACCTGCTGCACCTGCTGATCTGGACCGTGCTGCTGGTCGACCGCCTCCATCCCTGGGTCTGGGGCGCGACGCTGCTGGTCGCCGCCGTGCAGGTCGGTTGGCATTACCGACTGATCCGTGAGCGCACGCGCGAAGGCTGTTTCCGGGCCTTTCGCCTGAACCACTGGCTGGGCTTCACGGTGTTCGCGGGCGTGGCCTTGGGCCTGTTTCTGCACGCCCCGGTCTGAGCACCACGTCCGGGGTCCGGCGTTCAAGGCGCGGGTCGCGCGCCTGGCCTCGGGGTCGCCTCAACCCTTACCGAATTCCTCGCCCAATTCCCGGGCCCGTCGGGCGCAGGCCTGCAGGGCTTGCGCGAACAGGGGCTTGAGGCCGCCTGCCTCCAGCGTGGTGATGGCTTCGTGCGTGGTGCCGCCTTTGGAGGTGACGCGCTGGCGCAGCAGCTCGGCGGGCTCGTCGGACCGATGGGCGAGCTCGCTCGCGCCGCGCGCGGTCTGCACGGCCAGGCGGTAGGCCTGCTCGCGGCCGAGGCCCAGCGCCACC
This sequence comes from Hylemonella gracilis, assembly GCF_004328645.1. Taxonomy (GTDB): domain Bacteria; phylum Pseudomonadota; class Gammaproteobacteria; order Burkholderiales; family Burkholderiaceae_C; genus Hylemonella; species Hylemonella gracilis_B. Next base: position 304,827 of record NZ_CP031395.1, on the reverse strand, counting down.
CCGGCTTCCGTCATGGCTTCGAGCACGTAGAAGAAGTAGGCCGGGCCGGAGCCGGAGACGGCGGTCACGGCGTCCAGCAATTCCTCGCGTTCCACCCAGAGCGCCTCGCCCACCGAAGTGGCGATGCGCTCGACTTGCTGGCGTTCGGCGGCACCGACGGCGGGGCGCGCGTACAGCCCGGTCATGCCCAGACCGACCAGCGCGGGCGTGTTGGGCATGGCGCGCACGATGCGCTCGTTGCCCAGCCAGAGCGCGATGCTGTCGCTGGCGATGCCGGCGGCCACGCTCAGGTGCAGGGCCTGGCCCACCTCGGGCGCGAGCGCCAGGGCCACTTCCTTGAATATCTGCGGTTTCACGGCCCAGACCACCAGACCCGTGTCCCGCAGAAACTCACCGACCTGTTCGTGCACGCGCACCTTGTATTTGTCGACCAGGGCCTGCCGGGCGGCGGGCAGGGGTTCGACCACGTTGATGGACGTGGCCGGCGTGCCTTGCTGCAGCAGGCCGCCGATGATGGCGCTGGCCATGTTGCCGCCGCCGATGAATGCGATGGCGGTGCGGGAGTCGATCATCCGGTGCTTCCTTCTGGGCAGGGCCTGGCGCGCGCAGGCCGGTTCAAAAAGAAGGATTGTCGCCGCAGCGGCGCGGCATCAGTCCGCGGTCGCCTGGCGCACCGCGTGTTCCCACTGGTCCATGCGGGCACGGGCCTGCGCCCGCCCCAGCGTGGGCAGGAAGGTGCGCTCGGCGCGCCAGAGCTGGCTCAGTTCGTCCGTGCCGGCATACAGGCCGGTGCTCAGGCCCGCCAGGTAGGCGGCCCCCAGGGCGGTGGTCTCGATGACTTCGGGCCGCACCACCGGAATGCCCAGCAGGTCCGCCTGGATCTGCATCAGCAGGTCATTGGCGCAGGCACCGCCGTCCACGCGCAGTTCGCTGACGGCGCTGCCGCCCGCGGCCACGGCGTCCCGGCTCATGGCCTCCAGCAGCGCCGTGCTCTGGAAGGCGATGCTTTCCAGCGCGGCGCGCGCGATGTGGGCGAGTGTCGTGCCACGCGTCAGCCCGGTGATGAGGCCGCGTGCCTCGGCGTTCCAGTAGGGCGCGCCCAGGCCGGTGAAGGCGGGCACCAGGATCACGCCACCGGCGTCGGGCACGCTTTCCGCCAGGCTTTGCACTTCGCTGCTGGCCTTGATGGCGTGCAGCCCATCACGCAGCCACTGCACCACCGCGCCGCCGACGAAGACGCTGCCCTCGATGGCGTATTCGGTCTGGCGGCTGACCTGGGCCGCGCTGGTGGTCAGCAAGCCGTTGCTGGAGGCCTGGAAGGTGGTGCCGGTGTGCATCAGCATGAAGCAGCCGGTGCCATAAGTGTTCTTGGCCATGCCCGCGCGGAAACAGGCCTGGCCGAAGAGGGCGCTTTGCTGGTCACCGGCCACGCCGCCGATGCGGATCGCGTGCCCCAGCAGCTCGGCCCGGACTTGGCCGAAGTCGGCGCTGGAGGGATGGACTTCAGGCATGAGCTGCGGCGGGATGTCGAGCAGGGCCAGTAACTCCGGGTCCCAACGATTGCTGTGCACATTGAACAGCATGGTGCGCGAGGCGTTGCTCACGTCGGTCGCATGGACGGCGCCGCCCGTCAGTTGCCACATCAGCCAACTGTCCACGGTGCCGAAGGCCAGTTCACCGGCCAAGGCCTGCTGCCGCGCGCCGGGCACCTGGTCAAGGATCCACTGCAGCTTCATGCCCGAGAAATAGGCGTCGACCAGCAGCCCCGTGCGCGCGTGGATCAGCGGCGCGTGGCCCTGCTCGCGCAGCCGCGCGCAGGCCGGTTCCGCGCGGCGGTCCTGCCAGACGATGGCGTGGTGGATGGGCAGCCCGGTCTTGCGGTTCCAGACCACCGTGGTCTCGCGCTGGTTGGTGATGCCGATGGCGTGCACCGCCGAGGCGCTGATGCCCGCCTGGCGCAGCACGTCGCGCGCGGTCGCGAGCTGGGTCTGCCAGATCTGCATGGGGTCGTGCTCGACCCAGCCGGGTTGCGGATAGATCTGCGGCAGTTCCTGCTGCGCGAGCGCGACGATCTGTCCCCGTTCGTTGAAGACGATGCTGCGGGAGCTGGAAGTGCCTTGGTCGAGTGCCAACAGGTAGGTCATGGGCGGATCGCGTCTTACAGAAGAGGGTGGATCAGGTGCAGACTTCCAGGCGGATGTCCGCATCGTTCAGCAGCGAGGGAAAAGGGGCGGGGGGTTCTGCGTCGGTGAACAGCCGATCGATCTGCGACAGGGTCGCGACCTGGACCATGGCCGGGCGGTTGAACTTGCTGGTGTCGGCGGCCAGCCAGACCTCGCGCGACTGCGCGATGATGGTCTGGGCCACCTTGACTTCCCGGTAATCGTAATCGCGCAGCGAGCCATCGGCTTCGATCGCAGAAATCCCGATCAGCGCGATGTCGACCTTGAACTGGCGGATGAAGTCCACGGCCGCCTCGCCCACGATGCCGCGGTCCCGGGGGCGCACCACGCCGCCGGCCACGATGATCTCGAAGCTCGGGTTGCCACACAGGATGTGGGCCACGTTGAGGTTGTTGGTGATCACGCGCAAGCCCGTGTGCTGCAACAGGGCCTGGGCAATGGCCTCGGTGGTGGTACCGATGTTCAGGATGAGCGAGCAGCCATTGGGCACCTGCCGCGCGACGGCACGCGCGATGCGCGCCTTGCCCTGCGCATGCAACTGCTGGCGCTGCTGATGGGCGATGTTCTCGGTGGTCGAACTGGGGACCCGGGCGCCACCGTGAAAGCGCGTGAGCGCGCCCGTCTCGGCCAGCCGCTGGATGTCGCGCCGCACGGTCTGCAAGGTCACGCCCAATTCCTCGGCCAGTTGTTCCACCGTGGCCGAGCCGCGCGTGCGCACGAACTCGATCAGTCGCAGCTGACGGGGATTGTGGTTCTCCATGCGGGTCGCTCAATGTCGAGCGGGCCACTATAAACGAGCGAAAAGGAATGGCTCCAGGGAAAACCTGTACGGAAAACGAAAACAAAAGAATAACAATCGAAAAATTGCGAACAGTTGCCGGCAGCCTTGCTCAGCGTCGGGTGCCGGGACGGACCTCCTTCATTTCATGAAAGGGTGCGGGATGCGGCTGGTACTGGATGGCATCGGCAAGAACGTGGGCGCCGAGACCTGGCTCAGACCCATGAGCCTGGCCTTGCGCAGCGGCGCGGTGACGGTGTTGCTGGGCGCGACGCAGGCGGGCAAGACCAGCCTGATGCGGCTGATGGCCGGCCTGGACGCACCGACTGCCGGACGGGTGCTGGTGGACGAGCGGGACGTGACCGGTGTGCCGGTGCGCAAGCGGGACGTGTCCATGGTGTACCAGCAGTTCATCAACTACCCGTCCATGACCGTGGCGCGCAACATTGCCTCGCCCCTGCGCTTGCGCAAGCAGACGGGCGTGGACGCGCGGGTGCGCGAACTGGCGGCCAAGCTGCACATCGAACCTTTTCTGGACCGCCTGCCCGCCGAGCTGTCGGGGGGCCAGCAACAGCGCGTGGCCCTGGCCCGCGCCCTGGCCAAGCAGGCGCCCTTGATGCTGCTGGACGAGCCCCTGGTCAACCTGGACTACAAGCTGCGCGAGGAGTTGCGGGAGGAGCTGAGCCAACTCTTCGCCTCGGAGGGCTCGACCGTGGTGTACGCCACGACCGAACCCGCGGAAGCCTTGCTGCTGGGCGGCCACACGGCGGTGCTCGACCAGGGCGAACTGCTGCAATACGGGCCCACGGTCGAGGTCTTTCACCGCCCGTGCTCCCTGCGGGTGGCCCGTGCCTTCAGTGATCCGCCCATGAATCTGCTCATGGCGGATGTCACGGCCGAAGGCCTGCGCCTGCGAGGCGGCCCGGGCTTTGCGTTCGCCTTGCCCGCTGAACGGCCGGCGGGAGCCGTCACCATGGGGTTGCGCGCCAGCGCCTTGCGGGTGGTGCCGCGCGAGGGCGACGTCGCCTTGCCGGGGCGATTGGAACTGGCGGAGATCTCAGGCTCCGACACCTATGTGCATGTGGCGACCCAGGTCGGTGAGCTGGTGATGCAGCTCACCGGCGTGCATTACTTCGAGTTGGGTGCCGCGCTGACCGTGTACTTCAGCGCAGCGCAGGCCTATCTCTTCGATGCGGCGGGTGATCTGTGCATCGCGCCGCAACGAGCCCAGGGCCACTGAGATGGCACGCATCGAATTGGATTTGGCGCATGCCTATCGGCCGGACCCCCGGCAAGACAGTGACTACGCCTTGCTGCCGCTGCACATGGTGTTCCAGGATGGTGGTGCCTACGCCTTGCTGGGTCCCTCCGGCTGTGGCAAAACCACCATGCTCAACATCATGTCCGGGCTGCTGGTGCCGTCGCAGGGCAAGGTGCTCTTCGACGGTCGGGAGGTGACCCGTGCCAGCCCGCAAGAGCGCAACATCGCGCAGGTCTTCCAGTTCCCGGTGATCTACGACACGATGACCGTGGCCGAGAACCTGGCCTTCCCGCTGCGCAACCGCGGGGTGCCGCGCGAGCAGATCCGCCAGCGGGTTGGCGAGATCGCCGAGATGCTGGACCTGAGCGGCCAGCTCAACCGCCGCGCGGCCGGCCTGTCCGCGGACGCCAAGCAGAAAATCTCACTCGGTCGGGGGCTGGTCCGCCCCGACGTGTCGGCCGTCCTGTTCGACGAGCCGCTGACGGTGATCGACCCCCATCTCAAATGGCAGTTGCGCCGCAAGCTCAAGCAGATTCACCACGAACTCAAGCTGACGCTGATCTACGTGACGCATGACCAGGTGGAGGCCTTGACCTTCGCCGACC